>NZ_NPDG01000036.1:0-8272 GCF_002272225.1 Bacillus sp. 7894-2 | reverse complement strand
AACACACAAAAATATCATATTAGCTTTATCACAGTATATAAGAAAACAAAGTCTTGGTAGAAGCACTTTTTATAAGAATGTAAAAAGCCAAGAACTTAAAATGAGTAATTATCTATAATTTTATCAGCAATCAGCTCATATCCCTTTCCGTTTGGATGAAGGGAATCAGCGAAGTATTGTTTTTTGTTTTTTCCCTTGAACAGTTCATTGGTGGAAATGTAGGTGATATGTTTATCTTCTTCTGCTTTCTTTCTGATGGATTTGTTCCAATGGTCAATATATTTTTCAATTTGGTCGCCGTCAGGGTAAGGATTGTATAGTCCAATCAGGATAACAGGTGCATCACTGTTGGCGGTTTCCAGTGTTTCCAGTATGCCATTCAGTTTATCTTCATATATGTCTTTAGCTTCAACAAGATTTTCGTGGTGGAGCGGATACAGATCCCCGCCATTGCTTTTCAGCAAATCGTTTGTGCCTATATATACAATAAACATATCTGCATTTTTGATATCCTCTGCCACTTTCGGTTTGAGCATTTGCTGGAGAACATCAGAAGATTTATAGCCATACACACCATGATTTGTTATGCGGTAATTTTTATCCTGATATTCCTTATCCAGTTTGCTCTGCAGCCTCCCAATATACCCCTCTTCCGTTTCATCACCATATCCATAGGTAAGTGAATCCCCAAAAGCAACAATCGTTTGGCTGCTTTCCGCTTTTTTCTCATCTCCAAGGAATGTGATGGAAAGATAGACGCCGATCCCTAACAGAATAATGCCTGCTAAAAGGTAGATTTTATTTTTCATAGTGTATGTTCCTTTCTTGGTTGAGATAATTGATGGCTGTCACAGACGCATGTTCTTTACCCCGCATCCCGGTGGTTTAATCTCATTTCCATAAAAAAGAAGCAGTACCAAAACGGTACTGCTTACTGTAATTAAGCGTTTGTCACGCCCTCTTTTTCTTTAATTTGCTGTTTCATTCTCTGACGGTCTCTTTCCAAAATCGGCTTAAGATATTTGCCTGTATAGGATTCCGGAACTTCCGCAATTTTCTCCGGGGTACCTGCGGCTAAAATGGTGCCGCCCTTATCTCCGCCCTCTGGCCCTAGGTCGACGATATAGTCGGCTGCCTTGATGACATCGAGATTATGCTCGATAACCAGGACAGTATCCCCATTCTCAACCAGACGCTGAAGAACCACAAGCAGTCTGGAGATATCATCAACATGAAGACCTGTTGTCGGTTCATCAAGAATATATAGGGAGCGGCCCGTTGAACGGCGGTGCAATTCGGAAGCGAGCTTGACACGCTGCGCTTCACCGCCGGACAATGTGGTCGCAGGCTGCCCCAATGTGATGTAGCCCAGGCCAACATCATAAATCGTCTGCAGCTTGCGGCGGATCTTCGGAATATTTTCGAAAAACTCCAGTGCATCTTCCACTGTCATATCAAGAATCTCGGAAATATTCTTCCCTTTGTATTTAACTTCAAGTGTTTCCCTGTTATAGCGCTTGCCATGACAGACTTCACATGGCACATACACATCAGGCAGGAAGTGCATTTCAATCTTAATGATTCCGTCTCCGCGGCATGCTTCACATCGTCCGCCTTTTACATTAAAGCTGAAGCGCCCCTTTTTATAGCCCCGCACTTTTGCTTCATTGGTTGACGCAAATACATCGCGAATATCGTCAAACACGCCAGTATAGGTTGCCGGGTTGGAACGGGGTGTACGCCCGATTGGAGACTGGTCAATATCAATGACTTTATCCAGGTGATCAATACCTTTTATCTCCTTATGCTCACCAGGCTTCGCTTTGGCTCTATGAAGCTTCTGGGCAAGCCCTTTATGAAGAATCTCATTGATTAACGTACTTTTTCCTGAACCGGATACACCCGTAACAGAAATAAAGGTGCCGAGCGGGAACTTAGCATTCACATTTTTAAGATTGTTTTCTTTAGCCCCTTTAATTTCGATAAAGCGTCCATCGTTCTTGCGGCGCTCAATTGGAAGCGGAATGAATTTCTTGCCTGACAGATATTGACCTGTCAGGGAGTTTGGATCGTCCATTACCTCCTGAGGCGTACCCGCTGAGACGATCTGCCCTCCATGAACTCCTGCTCCCGGACCCACATCAATTAAATAGTCGGCAGCCACCATTGTATCTTCATCGTGCTCTACTACGATCAGGGTGTTGCCGATATCACGCATATTTTTGAGCGTATCAATCAAACGGTCATTATCCCGCTGATGCAGGCCAATGGAAGGCTCATCCAGAATGTAGAGTACACCTGTCAGTCGCGATCCGATTTGTGTGGCCAGGCGAATACGCTGGGCTTCACCACCGGATAAAGTTCCCGCTGCTCTGCTTAATGTCAGGTAATCCAGACCGACATTGAGGAGGAAACCCAGCCTTTCCTTAATCTCACGGAAAATAAGATTGGCAATCTTCATTTCTTTTTCAGACAGTGTCAGATCCTCAAAGAAGCTGAATGCTTCCTCAATCGAATATTCTGTTACATGACCAATATGCTTTCCGGATACAAGCACAGCAAGTGTTTCCGGCTTCAGACGGTAGCCCTTGCAGGAAGGACATGGGTGCTGGGCCATGTATTTCTCCATTTGCTCCCGGATATAATCAGAGCTTGTTTCTTTATAGCGGCGCTCCACATTGCGGATGACACCTTCAAAACGAATATAATTTTCCCTAACCTGGCCAAAGTCGTTTTCATATCGGAAATAGATGCTGTCCTTGGCGGATCCATATAAAACTTTATCAAGCAAGTGTTCCGGCATATCCTTCACCGGCATATCCATATCAATCCCATAATGATTGCAGACGGCCTCAAGCAGCTGAGGATAATATTGAGAGCTTGTCGGTTCCCATGGCGCAATGGCATTCTGTTTTAATGAAAGATCCTTATTGGGTATGACCAGATCAACATCAACCTCAAGCTTAGAGCCTAATCCATCACATTCCGAACAGGCACCAAATGGACTATTAAATGAGAACATTCTTGGTTCAAGCTCACCGATTGAGAATCCGCATTGAGGGCAGGCATGGTTCTCGCTGAATAACAGTTCTTCTTCCCCAATGACGTCCACAAGCACCTTGCCATTGCCCAGATTCAAAGCAGTTTCCAATGAATCTGCAAGCCTTGGCGCTACGCCTTCTTTTACGACGATCCGGTCGATTACTACTTCTATAGAATGCTTTTTGTTTTTTTCCAGCTCAATCTCTTCACCGAGATCCATCATTTCTCCATCGACACGTACACGGACGAATCCCTGCTTTTTCACATCCTCGAACACTTTTACATGGGTCCCTTTTCGGCCGGAAACAAGGGGAGCCATAACCTGGAGCTTTGTCCTCTCAGGATATTCCATAATTCGGTCAACCATTTGCTCAATGGTCTGTGAGGAGATTTCAATATTGTGAATCGGACAGGTGGGACGTCCCACCCGTGCAAATAATAATCTCAGATAATCATAAATTTCTGTCACTGTTCCCACTGTGGAACGAGGATTTCGGCTAGTCGTTTTTTGGTCAATTGAAATGGCAGGTGACAGGCCTTCAATCGCATCCACATCAGGCTTATCCATCTGGCCGAGGAATTGCCGCGCGTAAGCAGATAATGATTCCACATAGCGGCGCTGCCCTTCTGCATAAATCGTATCAAAGGCCAGAGAGGACTTACCTGAACCTGAAAGTCCGGTCAGGACGACAAGCTTATCTCTTGGAATGGTGACATCTATATTTTTCAGATTATGGGCTCTGGCACCCTTTACAATCAGTTTATCCATCGCCATTTTTACGTCATCCTTCCGCTTTCAGCTCTAATATTAAATCACGAAGCTCGGCAGCCCTTTCGAAGTTCAGGGATTTGGCCGCTTCCTTCATTTCTTTTTCCATATCGCCGATCAGCTTCTCGCGCTCTTTCTTGTTCAGCTTGCCGAGCTTTGCTGACGGCTGGTATTCTTCCTGCTCTTCTGCCGCATGGGTTGCACGGATCGAATCGCGAATATCCTTCTGAATAGTCATTGGCGTGATGCCATGCTTCTCATTGTACTCTTCCTGGATGGAACGGCGGCGCTTTGTTTCACTGATGGCTTTCTCCATGCTGTCCGTAATCCGGTCTGCATACATGATGACATGGCCGTTTGCATTACGTGCTGCACGCCCCATCGTCTGGATGAGTGAACGTTCCGAACGGAGGAAGCCTTCTTTATCAGCGTCAAGTATGGTAACAAGGGATACTTCAGGAATATCCAGTCCCTCCCGCAGAAGGTTGATCCCGACCAGCACATCGTACTTGCCAAGACGAAGCTCCCGTATAATCTCAATCCGCTCAAGCGTTTTCACCTCTGAGTGCAGGTACTGAACTTTAATGCCGATTTCCTTTAAGTAGTCTGTTAAATCCTCAGACATTTTCTTCGTTAAAGTGGTGACAAGCACACGTTCGTTTTTCTCAACACGATCCTGGATTTCGCCAATGAGGTCATCAATTTGACCTTCGATTGGACGGATATCAATTGTAGGATCAAGCAAGCCGGTTGGGCGGATGATCTGCTCAATCATTTCCGGTGTATGCTCAAGCTCATAAGGGCCGGGAGTTGCCGAAACAAAGACAGCCTGCTTCACATGCTTTTCGAATTCGGTAAACGTAAGAGGCCTGTTATCCATCGCTGAAGGCAAACGGAAACCATGGTCCACAAGCACGGATTTTCTTGCCTGGTCACCATTAAACATCCCGCGTATTTGCGGCAGAGTTACGTGCGATTCATCAATCACAATCAGGAAGTCTTCCGGAAAGTAATCCAGAAGGGTATATGGTGTTGAACCAGGAGGCCTTAACGTAAGATGACGGGAGTAGTTTTCAATGCCGGAACAAAAACCCATCTCCCTCATCATTTCAAGGTCATAGCGGGTCCGCTGCTCGAGGCGCTGGGCTTCTAGAAGCTTATCGTTTTCTCTTAATTCAGCCAGGCGCACTTCCAGTTCATTTTCAATGTTCTGGATGGCGATTCGCAGTTTCTCTTCACGCGTTACGAAGTGGGATGCCGGGAAAATCGCCACATGCTCACGTTCACCCATTATTTCACCTGTTAGGGCATCCACTTCACGGATCCGGTCTATTTCGTCTCCGAAAAATTCTACACGGATACAATGCTCATCCCGTGATGCCGGGAAAATCTCGACAACATCTCCGCGTACACGGAAGGTACCGCGCTGGAAGTCGATATCATTGCGCTCGTACTGGATGTCAACGAGCCTGTGAAGAAGCTGGTTCCTCTCAATCTCCATTCCGGTTCTTAAGGACAGCACCATTTCTCGGTATTCTTCAGGCGATCCCAAACCATATATGCAGGAGACACTGGCAATAATAATGACATCATTCCTCTCAAACAGGGAGGAAGTAGCCGAGTGGCGAAGCTTATCAATTTCGTCATTGATGCTTGCATCTTTTTCAATAAAAGTATCTGTCGAAGGCACATACGCCTCAGGCTGATAATAGTCATAATAGCTGACAAAATACTCAACCGCATTGTTTGGAAAAAAGTCCTTGAATTCACTGTATAGCTGACCTGCAAGTGTTTTATTATGTGCAATAACAAGCGTCGGCTTGTTTACTTCTTTTATGACATTCGAAATCGTGAAGGTCTTACCCGTTCCTGTCGCACCCAGAAGTGTCTGGTGTTTCTTGCCGGAATTGATTCCCTTCACTATTTCTTTGATTGCCCGCGGCTGGTCGCCCTGCGGGGAATATTTTGAGACTAATTCAAATTGATCCTTCACCTAAAAGCCTCCCGTTCAAATTGCTTTTTTCTATATATTAAACACAAACCAGCATTGAAATAATTTAAAATCCGGGATGCGCAGCTGATTTGTCAGTTTTTTACTCAAAACTCATATCATCATTCTACCACAAAGAGCCTAAAACAAACCAATAATATGCGAACGGATATTCGTTTTTCTGTTTTTGCTAAGAAAATATTGCTTGGGAAATATGCCGAAATATTGAGGGGATTGTCGAAGAAAGGTTAATCAAACGTTTGATTGATTGCTTTAAGTTTAATCAAACGTTTGATTGAATTCCATTAAAAGCTGATATGACGGATGCCTAAAAACAGCTGTTAAATAATTAAATAAAAAACCTGTCGAAAGGTTTGTTCGACAGGCTCTGCAAAATTTATTCCGCACTTGGCTTTATTTTCGGCTTTAATTTTTGGGCATACCAAAACCCGACAGTCAGTGAAAATGCGTCTATAACGATTAGGGCAAATGAATTGGTGTAGCCTTTATATACAGAAGCAGCAATAAGTCCCACCGTCAGCACCAGCCCGATTACACGATTATAGCTGACTCTTGTAAAAAACAATACCAGCAGTCCAGGAAGCAGAAGCGCTGACAAGTATTTTAACCCCATTTAAAACACCTTCTTTTGGTTTTTCACAAAAAACTCAAGGTTTCTACCATTAGAATAGCTTTTCACCGGAGGATGTACAAGTTTTTTCAGTGTTATTCCAAGCGTTCTTTCACATAATAAGAAAAATGAACTTTTTATGGAGGAATGCTTCATGGCCAGAAGAAAGAGACGCCCGCTAGTACCGGAATCAAGAGGTGCATTGGACCAGCTGAAAAATCAGGTAATGGCGAACCAGGGATATCATGTTGACAGAGAAAATCCTGACGCAGTGAAATATGAAATTGCTGAGGAGGCAGGTGTGCCTTTGAAGCAAGGCTATAATGGCCGGCTTACATCCAAACAGGCAGGAACTGTTGGAGGAAAGATTGGCGGCAGCATGGTGAAGGAACTTATCCGGATAGCACAGGAACGGATGAAGGAACAGTAGGCAAATGTGAACTTTGGGAAAAGAATGGTGAAATTGGGGAAACGAACACTTGATTTAAGGAAAAGACTCAGCAAACCAGGGAAACACCCCTTAAATATGAGGAAAACTCTCACAATAAAGAGGAAAAGCTATCCCGCAAAAGGATAGCTTTTGTTCTTATTCAGCAGCTTTTCGTTCTAGAAATTCCTGTTTAATGGATTTAAGCAGTTCCGGTTCCGTTATCAGCTGGAAGGCAGTGAGTGCCAGTCCTTTCGCTCCCGTAAGCAGCGCTTCATCTCCTTTTGCAGATGCGGCTGCTTCCCGGAACGGAACAGTATGAGCAACGAGATCATCCGCACCAATTTTAATATAAGGGTGAATGGCTGGCACCACCTGGCTGATGTTGCCGGCATCTGTCGAACCGATTCCATCCCGGTCCCCTTCCACTACGGTTTCCCCCAAGTCTTCAATCACTTCTTTAAACACCTGGTCATATGTCTTGTTTAACAGCAGGTTATCTACTTCGTTTTGAAAAGCAATGACATTCAGCTTAGCTCCTGTTGCCAGTGCGGCGCCTTCTGCGACAGCTTTAACCTTCCGTGTTACCTCATTTAAACTTGTTCTGGTTGAAGCACGGATGAAGAATCTGGCTTTTGCATACTCAGGGATAATATTTGGTGCATCCCCGCCATGAGTAATAATTCCATGGATTCGCACATCATCCTTCAATTGCTGACGGAGAGCATTTATTCCGTTAAACAGCTGAATAACTGCATCAAGGGCATTGATTCCTTCCTCCGGTGAAGCTGCTGCATGGGCAGGCTTGCCGATAAATTCGAAGTCAAGCGGATCAACGGCCAGTGATGAACTGGTCAGACGGGTATGGTTTGACGGATGAACCATGAGGGCGGCATCAATGCCATCAAGCAAGCCATGCTTCACAAAGCTTCCTTTTGCACTTCCATTTGGCCCGCCTTCTTCTGCCGGGGTTCCAAGCACTACTGCTTCTCCTCCGGTCTCATCAATAACCTTGCTCAATGCAATGGCCGCTGCCACACTTGTCGTACCTATGATATTGTGGCCGCATCCATGGCCCAATCCGGGAAGAGCATCATATTCTGCAAGGAATGCAATGGACGGCCCCGGTTTAGCGGATTTTTTCCGGGCCAGGAAAGCTGTTTCATGCCCGGCTACTGCCCGCTCTACTTCAAACCCTTCCTTCTCAAGAATGCCTGATAGCAAGCCTGAGGCAAAAAACTCCTCATTTCCTATTTCCGGGTTTGCATGGATCTGGTGGCTTGCAGAAAGGTAAAGTTCCTTGTTATCATCAACATTCTTCCTGATCGCTTCTTTCAGTTCGGATAGTGCTTTTACAGGTGCCGTCATCATTGTTCCTCCTTTTATAAAGTGAAACTTCAATCAGTTGGGTTT
>NZ_NPDG01000035.1:0-42760 GCF_002272225.1 Bacillus sp. 7894-2 | reverse complement strand
CCTCTGAGTCTAGAAGTGGGGGTCTTACTGCCCGTTAGACTGCGATATTTTAATTACCAGCCAATATCACTTAATGGAATGAAAGTCGGGATCATGCTTCCGTCATATTCTTTCGTGATGAAATCAGCAACATCATCTTCCTGGTAAAGTTCAGCAATTCTCTTAAGCGTTTTGTTATCCTTGTCTTCTGTTCTGACAGCAATGATATTTACATAAGGTGTAGCGGTTTCGCTTTCAATAAACACTGAATCCTTAGTTGGCTTAAAGCCGGCGTCTACGGCAATTCCGTTATTGATGACTGAAGCCGAGACATCCGGAAGGGCACGCGGCGTCTGCGCTGATACCATTTCTACAAATTCAAGGTTCTTCTTGTTTTCAACGATTTTATTCAAGTCCAGATTTCCGTCATAGTCCTCGGATAATTTGATCAGGCCAGATTCCTCCAGTAAAAGAAGGGCTCTACCGCCATTTGAAGCATCATTTGGAATGGCGATCTTGCCGCCTTCCGGAATGTCTTCTACAGATTTTACTTTCTCAGAATAAAGACCCATTGGTGCTAAAACAGTTGTCGCAATCGGTGTAAGATCCATATTATGCTCTTTAATAAAAGTGTCGAAATAAGCGACTGTCTGGAATGCATTCACGTCAAGATCATCTTCTGCGAGGGCGACATTTGGCTGTACATAATCTGAGAATGTCACAACCTCAATTTCAATGCCTTCCTTTTCAGCTTTTTCTGCAATAAAGTCCCAGATGCGTGTATCTGATCCGCTGACACCCAATTTAACCTTCTTAGTTTCTTCCCCGCCAGTTGTGCTTGAGCATGCCGCAATGAACACAGCCAATGCTAAAATAATGAATGATAAAAACAGTTTTTTCATGATGTGTTTCCTCCTAAGTTATCTTCTTCTGATTTTTTTGGATAAGATATTTCCGAATGACTGCAGGCCTTGAACCATGACCACTAAGATTGCAACGGTAATCAGCATGACGGTTGTATCAAATCGCTGATAGCCATATGTAATGGCAAGGTCACCTAGGCCTCCGCCTCCGACTGCCCCGGCCATGGCTGATGCTCCGACCAGACCGATTGTGGCAATGGTGAAACCTAATACCAGCGAACTGAGTGCTTCCGGAATCAGGAATTTAAGGATAATCTGTCCCGGCGTCGCTCCCATTGCTTCTGCCGCTTCAATGACTCCCGGATCAACCTCAAGCAATGAATTCTCTATTAATCTCGCTATGTAGGGTCCTGCATAAAAGACGAGCGGCACTACGGCTGCAGCAGTTCCAATCGATGTTCCGACAATCATCCGGGTGATAGGGATGATGGCTACCATTAAAATGATGAATGGGACTGATCTAAAAATATTAATAATGCTGTTTATGATGTTAAAAACAACGGTGTTTTCCAGCAGATGCCCTTTCCTTGTCACGACAAGCAATATGCCAAGCGGCAGTCCGATAAGAGCTGAAAACAGTAATGAGAATGCCACCATTTGGATTGTTTCAATTAAGGCTTCGATGATTTTTTCCTGATTAACTAGCACGTGATGTCACTTCCTTTATTGAAACTTTTTCCTGGCTGATGTACTGAATAGCACGCCTGATTTCACTGTCCGGACCCTGAAACTCGACAATTAGGTTGCCAAATGGTGTTCCCTGTAGTTCAGTAATATTTCCAAACAGGACGTTGAAATCGATACTAAACTTTTTGGCAACTTGCGAAAGCAGCGGCTGCCCGGCAGAGTTTCCGACAAAGTTGATTCTGAATACCTTTTGAAGCCCCTGCTGTTTTTCAATTACTTGCTTAATGGAGTCAGGTATTTGATCATTCATAACCGTGCTGACAAAGTTTTTCGCTGTTGGAGTTTTTGGTGAGGAAAAGACATTGAAGACGGTTCCTTCTTCAATAATTTTTCCTGCCTCAATGACAGCGACACGATCACAGATCTCCCTGATAACAGACATTTCATGGGTAATGATCAGAATGGTAATGTTGTATTCTTTATTTATTTTTTTCAGCAGCTGCAGGATCGAGCTGGTGGTCTGCGGATCCAGAGCTGAAGTTGCTTCATCACATAATAGAATGGAAGGCTGGGTTGCCAGCGCCCTGGCAATTCCGATCCGCTGCTTTTGCCCGCCTGACAGCTGATCCGGATAACTGTTCGCCTTGTCGGCAAGCCCCACGAATTCTAATAGTTCATGGACACGCTTTTTTATTTCATCCTTAGGGATCTTAGCCAGTGTAAGCGGCATCGCCACATTAGCAAACACGGTTTTCGAGTTTAGAAGGTTAAAGTGCTGAAAGACCATCCCGATGTTTCTTTTCACTTCACGAATTTCTTTTACAGATAAAGCCGTCAAATCATGCCCGTTGACAATGACCTTCCCTGAAGTCGGCTTCTCCAGCCAATTGACACAGCGGATCAAAGAGCTCTTTCCCGCACCACTGAAGCCAATCACTCCGAAAATCTCACCCTTGTTAATCCTTAAATCTATTCCATCCAGAGCAGCTACCTGCTGACCTCCGCTTTCATAGACCTTCTTTAAATTTTGAAACTCTATCATGTTGCATCTCTCCTCTGGTGTGACAGGTACCTATACCAATTTGATAAACTGGTATAGGTACCTGTCACCGCTTTTTAAACAACTATTCCTATATGAAAACTAAGAATTATGCCCTGAAATTTACCCCTTCCATCAGAAGAGGTTTTTTAAAAGTCCCCTCCTTATCTTTCAGGCTTTTTGCCTGCTGGATTTGGCACAGTGCGGTCTGCCTGCTGCCGAAGCTTCATTGGGCCAGGTCCCTCTGCTTCTCTTGATAAGAATTATTCATATGTTTATGAATAGAATCTTGATGTATTTTTCCGCATAAAACAAAAACCCTCTTCTAAAGAAAGAAGAGGGCAGCATTTATCAATGGTCCTCTTCTTATCTTTCAAGCAATGCTTGCTGGATTTGGCACGGTACACTTTTGTCCGCTGCCGAGGTGTCATAGGGCCAGTCCCTCAACCTCTCTTGATAAGAAGATTTTTCATATGCGGTTTTAATATGTTTATTACTTTACCATCTTAAAGAAAAGGAAGTCAATATAATTTTTTAAATATTTTCATTTGGTTAAAAAATGATAGTTAAATCCTATGTGTCTAATACCCTGACTCATGTATAATAATGGAAAAGTGTCATTTTTCATAAAAAGGAGGGACAAAATGATTATGACCGAGAATCCGGCAGATTTATGCGCGGACAAAGTCGAAGCGAGGAATCTGCAGCTGGCCATTCAGCATTCCAGTGACGTGATTGCAAGAGTGACAAAAGAAGGCATTGCTTTATATGTCTCCCCTTCCTGCCTGCCGACACTGGGGTATTCACCGCAGGATTTTCACCGGAGCAGCCTTTACACATACTGCCATCCAAATGACCGGGATCTTCTAAGAGATGCACTGGCCGAGCTCGACCAGCTTCCGCATAATCGGGTGACTTTCCGTTTCAGGCATAAGGAAGGACATTATTTGTGGCTGGAAGCCAATTTTTCAGTCATTAATGACGATAAAGAAATGATGTGCATCATTCGGGATATGACTCAGAGAATTATCATGGAAGAGGAAATTCTTGAAACACAGGAGAAGTACCGTTTTCTGGTGGAGTACTCCAAGGATACGATCGGAATGGTGACTCAAAAGGGGATTTGGACCTATATCAATAATGAAGGGAAGAAGCTCTTCGGGTACACGAGCATCAAAGAGATGATCGGCACCTCCCTCCACGACTACATTCCTCCTTCAGAACATTCCACCCTCGATGAATTTCTGCAAACAAAGCTGAGCGTGAATTTTGAGCTTAATCTGATCCGGACTGACGGACAAATAAGAAAAGCCGAAGTCCAGCTGATTCCAACCACTTTCAAGAACAGAAAGGTCTACCAGATCATTATCAAAGATGTAACCGGACAAAAGAAGACAGAAGAAAAGCTGCAGAATGCTGAAAAGCTTTCCGTGGTAGGTCAGCTTGCAGCAGGCATTGCCCATGAAATCCGCAACCCGCTCACAGCCATAAAAGGCTTTACACAGTTATTATACGAAGAACATAAAGACAATTTCGCAGAAGTCATTCTAAATGAGCTGGAACGTATTGAAGGCATCGTCAATGACCTGCTCGTTCTTGCTAAACCTCAAATAACCGAAATAGAAGAAACATGCCTGACAAACGTAGTAAAAAGTGTGATTACTCTATTGAACAGCCAGGCAGTCATGGAAAATATTCTGATCGAATTAACTCAGTCGCCCGGAGAATTCTTTGTAAAATGTGAAAAAGATAAAATTAAACAGGTGCTGATAAACATCATTAAGAACTCAATGGAAGCCATGCCAATGGGCGGCAAAATAAACGTCGATATCCGCCAGGAGGACCACTCTGTCATCATCACTGTCGAGGATGAAGGAATCGGCATACCGGAAGAACGCCTCGCCAAACTGGGAGAGCCGTTTTACAGCACAAAAGAAAAAGGGACAGGCCTTGGCATCATGATCTGCAAAAAAATCATTAAAAACCACGGAGGAAACCTTTACATCGACAGCAGGGAAAATGAAGGCACAACGGTGCAGATTACTTTGCCGTTTGCCTGAAAAAAGAAGCCAGATGCCTGAGCTGGCTTCTTATTTTTGAAGGATAAATTCCTGTTCCTGCGTCTCATCCCCATTATGAACCCTTTCCTTATAAAAAATTTCATCCTCTGACATCAGCAGCACTGTTGAACTCCTGGTTCCATAGCCATCGCTTTTGATAAATAAAGGAGACAGAATTCTTTCCCATTCAAGAGAAACTCCTGTTTTCGGAAGCCTATCATCCGGGGCAGGGTCTGCATTCCGGAGAAGTGTGAACAGTTCTTCTGTTAAGTTTCCCTCTGCATTATCTAAGAGAGCAGATAAGCCCTCCTTCCCTTTTTTTACCTTCGGCCACTCGGTATCCAGCACATGGTTGCTGACCCCGTACATCCCTGGCTGAAGCTGCTCTATTCGATCCTCCACGTTCGAATAATAAAAGAGCTCATCCAAATTGCCCGCCAGCAGATTGTAGCCGGGATAACTGCTGCGATGTTCAGATGCTCTGTTCATAAAGTCAGCAGGCGAAGCACTGCCCTTCAAAAAATCCGCCACCAAATCTCCTCTCGACATCTTGCCTTCTGTCACTTCATTCGGGTCGCGGTAATTTGTCAGAGCTGCAAATCGTCCATTCTTAGTAACACCCATCCAAGTCCCCATCTTCCTTAGATCTCGGCCAGCAAGAATGTGGGGGTGGTCCTCCCAAAAATGTGCAGGTGCAGTCGGACGCTCGTAAAATTCGTCGCGATTGGCTGCAGCAATGAGCTTATATTTCGGATGAACCTTGTATGCGAAAAGGATTAGACACATGGGGATCCCTGCTTTCGTTTTATTTTCATTATTACTTTACATGCAAATACAGCAAAAAGCCCCTTTCAGAAAAGGAGCTTCCCCATCTTCACGTAACCGTCTCCTCGAGCCGAGCTGCTTTCCTCGCCCTTAAAAACCTTATTGTATTTAAAACAATCGTTTTGGTCACAGCATAAGTAGGAATCGCCAGAATCATGCCAAGAATTCCGGCAAGATTGCCTGCAACCAGCAATAGGATAATGATGGTGGCCGGATGTGTGTTTAAGGTTTTGCCGAGAATCAGCGGCGACAGCACGTTCCCTTCAACCTGCTGGGCAATCACGATGACTACGACAACCAGAAGGGCCTTAGTCGGCGAGTCAAAAAGTGCGACGATTACGGCAGGTGCACCGCCAAGAAATGGTCCGACATAAGGAATGATATTAGTGATGGCCACAATCAGCGCCATAACAAGTGCATAAGGCAGATCAATGATTAAATAACCGATAAATGATAGTGTCCCTACAAACAGCGCCACAGTAATCTGCCCCTGAATGTAAGAAGAAAGGGTTTCGCCTGTTTCCTTAAGGGTTTTAACCCCTTCTTCTCTGTAAGCAACAGGAAGAAACTTCGAAACGGCGGCAGGAAACTTATCGCCATCTTTGAACATATAAAACAACAGGAATGGCACCGTTACAATCGTGATTGCAATATTCGTGACCAGGCTGACAATGCCGGCTACTCCCTGTGTCAAACGGCTTGGGAGCGTATTCGCATAATCCATAATGCGGGCTTCAATTTCTTGTATTGAAATGTAGTCCTGTGCCAAAAACCACTTAAACTCTTCTGTGTTAGACATTGAATTAACAAAGTCTCTTGTCGTTTTCGCATATCCCGGCAGATCATTGAATAATTCAGTAACCTGTCTGCTGATAAGCGGTGCAATGTTGCCAATCACAAGCGTCACTAAACCGATAACAGCTGCATAAATGATTAGAATAGCTGCCGTTCTTGGCACCTTATAGCGCTGCAGCAATCTGACCAGCGGGTTCAATAAGAAATACAGAAATCCCGTTATAATGATTGGAAAAAACAGAGTAGATACAAAGATGCCGACCGGTATAAACAGAAAAGAAATTTTTGTTGATACATAGATGATTGTTAAAATTATCAGTAATTGCAAAGTCCAGTAATGCAGTTTTTTCTTTGCCACATTGTCACCTTTTTCTATGAATAGATTAAATAAAGAATACCATATTCGCTTGTTTACTCCTACGAAGATGCTACTTCTTTTACGAATAGGGATGGAAAAGGTTTCGGAAAAGATGAGAGATTTCTTCTGGACTATCAAATTTCCACAGCAGGGAATATCAATTAAAAAAATAACATTTTTTGGTTTATAACTCCCATAAAACAGGGTATAAAGAACTATATAAATTCCAGGAGTGAACAGACATATGACCACATTAGACATTTTTAAGAAAGAACTCAATCTGCTGACAGTTGAAATGCAGCGCTGTAATAATTCAAGAATAAAAAATCAAATTCTTAGTGATATTCTTCTCATTCAGAGTGCAGTTATAGACATTCTCAAAACTGCTGAGCGAGCTATTCATAAAAAAATTTAACAGAGCCCAAAATGAAAAGAGCCGCTCAGCAGCTCTCTATTCTTTGCCATAAATTAATGAAACTTTTTAACACCAGCAATCCTCACCTTCACACACTACAAAATCATGATACCGGAATAATGTGACCGGATGCATTCAACTTTCTGCCTGTTGGGTTGCTGATGATTATAACAATCCTTTCATTCTCCCTTCCAATCTGTTATTCATACCATTGTTTTTTTCTAACGTATATCTGTAGAAACCTGACCTTTTTAATAAGACAAGGACACCTAATTTGGCAGCCTTATATCAATTAACGTTTGTTTAGCTCAATGTACCTTAAATCAAAATTCGATATAAAAAGGATGAAGTTTTTCGTTTAAACAAAACTCCATTCTTTACTGGAAACTTTCCCCAAGCTTTTGAAATCATTCCGTGTATTTATGTAACAATTTAATTTTTAAATTAAACCGCTTCACTATCCCATTTCTTCTCATCCTGCACAAACAGCAGCCCCAGTTCATGATGGTCACCTTCATAGAGAGCACGCTGAACGAAACGAACCTGCCCGTTCACATCAAAGACCTCGAGCTTGCAATGAGCTCCGTTCTTTTGCAGAGCCTCGTAGAAGCCTTTCTCATCATGGATTTTTACGCCATTGACTTTTGTAACAACCTCTCCCACTCCAAGAAACATTTTATCAGCTGGTGAATCAGGAACTACCCCGAGTACCATGATTCCCTGATTGCGCTTGGAAAAGTAAAACGGCGCCTGATCCTCTGCCATTCTCTGGCGTAGCGAGATGAATTCTCGCCCGATGATCGCAAGTGCAGCTGCACCCACAGCAGCAAGCGGATACCAGTAGCCTGCAGCTGATATCAGCAATAACAGTATGCCAAACACGCTGATTCTTTGTCCAAGCAGAGCTGTTGCCTCTTTAGGAAGCGTGCCTTGGATTCTCTGATGAAATCCGATTGAAAACGGGACAAGAATGAGTGAATACGTTTCACCGCCAATCGGCAGCATTGGCCACCACTCAAACGGCATCTGCAGCGCCTCTCCCGGGATCAATAGAAACACAGGCACCATCCAGATTCTTTTGGACTCGTGTATGCCGATAGTTTGTCCCCTTTTACTCTTTACAAGCCTTGGAGATGTACCTTTCCTACCGTTTCTTATAATCAGGAAGCCTTCTGCAATCACCAAAAGGGCAAGGAGAACAGCGATGGATGGGAAGATGGAAGAGTCAACATCTGATGCCGACTGGGCGAATGACGGCAATGGCCACTTCTGTTCAAAAGCAAACATTGTGGCGAAAAAGGCAAAGCCCAGCGTATAAACTGGCGCCATCCATCTCACTTTTGCCGTTAAGCTCCACAGAAACGTAAGTGCCGCGGTAAACACAATCGTCTCCAACGGCAGAACTATTCCCGCTCCCACCATTACCACGCTTACGGCAAGACCTGCCAGAATCCCCAGCGGAAGAAGCTGCCTCAACTCAAAATAGGCATTTTCTGCACGGACCGAAAAGTCCTTTCGCTCTCGCTTCACACGGGAAATACCTAAAAAGGCTGCCACAAAAAACAGGTAATAAAATACCGGATTCAACAGCAGCTTTCCCGTTCCTTTAAGAAACTCAAAAATCCACTCTTCTATCAAAATTGCCACCAGCCTCTATTTCTAAATTCTCATGAATTATGTAAACAACAGAAAACTCTATTACTCTATATTCTACCAAAAGCACCTTACAAAACCTATTACAATCTCGCTTTAAATAAAAAATAGCAGAAGGAAAAATCCTCCTGCTTCATTCGACAAAATTCGGGTGGTGCCTGTCACTATTTGGCTACATATCTCAAAGCCGTCTGCAGCTGCAGATCGTTCTGCTCTTTTTTCATTTCTTCGATGGCGGCCTGTTCAAGCGCTGCTGCGGTTTTTTTGTCTATTCGGCCGGTTGCTTCAAGCTCTTTTTGCTGCTGAAAGACTTTCACTGCTGCTTCAGTGGAATCATTGAAATAGCCATCTGTCCTGCCCGGAGCATATCCCAGACCCGCCAGAATTCCCTGTGCATTCTTCACCATTTCATTATTCATATCGATTGCCAAAGGCTTCTCCACCTGCAAAGGATGAGTCTGATAGATGTCCGGCTGTTTCACCTCAAGGGTAGGCTTGATTCCTTTGTTATGAATCCAGTTTCCGTCCGGAGTCAGCCATTTAAATAAAGTGAGTTTGATATTACTGCCGTCCCCCATCGGAACAGGCTGCTGAACAGTCCCTTTTCCAAATGATTTCTCACCGATAATGGCATAATCCTCCGCTTCTTTCAGGGCGCCGGCCAGAATCTCCGAGGCAGAGGCACTTCCTTTATCCACAAGAACGGCAATCGGATAGCTTTTTGGATTTTCTAGTGTGGAAAAATATCTCATTTTCTCCCCATTCCGCTTTTCAATCTGCAAATAGGGTTTGTCAGCCGTAACTAATTCCTTCAGGATTTCCTGAACAGAGGTCAGGAGGCCGCCGGGATTTCCGCGCACATCGATAACAAGTCCCTCGATCCCTTCCTGTTCCATTTCACTCAGCTGTTTCGCAAATTCTTTCGATGTATCTTCGGAAAAGGAGGTGATCTCCAGATACCCTACCTCTTTTCCTCTTTCCTTCTTAATTTCTGAGTAAACAGTAATTTGAGGAATCTCATCTCTTTTTACTTTTATCTGGAGAGGCTCCTTCAGACCTTGGCGTGCAACTTCAAGCTCTACTTTCGTACCTTTTTTACCGCGGATTTTCATGGTCGCTTTATATAAATCAAGACCCTTCACACTTTCCCCATCCACTTTTAAGATTTCATCTTTTGGCTTTAACCCCGCTTTTTCAGCCGGTGAATCCTTAAAAGGCGCCACAATAATGATTTTCCCGTCCACCATGCTGACTTCTGCACCGATCCCTTCAAAAGAGGATTCCAATGTATCACTGAATTGTTTTGCCGTTTCTTCATCCATATAAACTGAGTATGGATCTTCGAGGGTTGCAAGCATGCCCTGGATAGCTCCTTCCACAAGCTGCTTTTCCTCTACTTTTTCCACATAGCTATTTAAAATCAGCTGATAGGCTGTTTCCATCTTTTCGACCTTCTCTTGATCAGCTTGTTTTCCGTTTTCCTTGGAATCTATTAATTGATTTGGGGCTCCTGTCTGCGGAGCTTCCTTTGCCAGCCACTGCATGCCTGCATATGTACCGCCAGCCCCTGTCAGCAATGATCCCGTCATCAGCACGGCGATCCACTTTCTGCTCATCGTCATCTCCCTTTCCAGTTTCCTGCGTTTCCTGTATATATTCAGCGTCTGCGGTCTTCCCCGATTTTTAAGTAAATAAAAACAGCCCGCAAAGGGGGCGGGATGTCTTCGCTTATTTCATCCTATGTTAGGTGTGGACGAGTTATGATTTCTTTTGCTTGAGACTTTTTTAAAAACAAACGTCCCATAGGATTAAAGACCCTCTTTTCGGGTAAAAGAAAAGTGGAAGAAGCTAGGCTCCTTCCACTTTCACTATTTTTATAGAGGCACGATGCCAATTGGATTGATTGCATTTGTTTTGCCTGCATTCCAAGAACCTCTGTGAAGTTCGAAGTGCAAATGCTGGCCGTAAGATTGTCCCGTGTTACCCATGATGCCGATTTGCTGGCCTTTAGAAACAGTCTGGCCAGAACCGACAGAACGGCTACTCATGTGGGCATATACAGTAGTATACGTTTGTCCGCCTACAGAGTGGGCAATGAAAATCGCATTTCCATAGCTGCTGGAATAGTATGAACGGATGACAACACCATCAGCTGCCGCCATGATTGGCACTGTACCGCCTGAAGCAATATCTACTCCAAAGTGGTCACCTAATGAACGGTTACCAAAACCGGAAGAAAGTCTTCCTGATGCAGGTCTTGTCCATGCACCGCTAGATACTGAAGGTGCAGATACCTGCGGGCTGTTTGATGTACCGCTGTCAGATGATGAGCTGCTTCCTGCTGATGAAGAACTGCTCTTCTTGGCCGCTTTAGCTGCTTTAGCCGCTTCTGCTGCCGCCTTTTGTTTTGCCAGTTCAGCTTGTCTTGCTGCTTCTGCCTGTCTTTCCTGCTCAAGCTTGATCGCTTTTTGAATTGCCGCTTCCTGCGCTGCAAGAATCTCATTTTCTTCAGACAGTTCAAGCTTGTGGGCATGCATTTCCTCTTCTTTATGCTTTAGGGATGCAAGTAGTTTATCTTTCTCTGCTTTTTGAGCGTTTAAGCTCTTTTTCATGCCTTCAAGCTCGGCACGCATTGTTTCTAAAGAGGCTAGCTCTTCTTTTACCTGATTCTGTTTTTTCTCAAGCTCGTCTTTATCCGCCTGATGCGCTTGTAAAATATCCTGGTCAGCTTCTACGATTGTTGCAACTGCTCCAACGCGTTCAACAAAATCTCCAAAGCTCTGCGCACCCATTAAAACATCAATATAACTCACCATTCCGCCAGTTTCCTGGTAGTTGCGTGCACGGTCTTTTAATAGCTCATTACGCTTTTTGATGCGCTCTACTAATACTTTAATTTCTGCTTCAAGTTTCTCAATTTCCTTTTTAGTATCAGCGATTTCTTGATTCTTTTCTTCAATTTTAGCTAAAGCATCACTAATCGCCTTATCCAGACGCTCAATCTCACTTTGTACAGATTGCTGCTCGCTCTGGTTTTCGCTGATCTTATTATCTGTATCGTTTAATTTCGATTCTACTCCGGAACGCTGTTCGTTAATTTTGTTCTTTTGACTGTTTAAATCGTTTAGTTTATTTGCTGCAGACGCCTTCTCAACAGGCATCCCCACTGTTATGCTGCCAAATCCCAGAACGGCAGCTAATGATAATGTGATGATGGATTTCTTCAATTTCCGATTTCTCCTTTCAATGAACACCATATGTACAGGTTAATCGTTCTATATTTCATCCAAGTCTGAAACGTTTAGCTACTCTGAATCGTCTAATATAATGAAGCTTGAAGGCGCCTGGACAGGTTCCCCCCACCGCAGGGCCTTCTAAGCTGGTTTATACTTTCAGGAACTTTCTGACTGACATCAGGCTTCCCCATACACCAATGAGGGCACCCATCAGGATAAGAAGCCCGGAAATCTGATAGACAAACGGACTAAACTCCAGCAGCTTGACAAAATGTCCTTCAAGCTTTGGCGCTAAGTAATCATAGGCGTAATAGTATGCTGATGAAACAAGCGCAATTGGAATAATGGATCCAAGCAGTCCAAGCCATAAACCTTCAAGGAAGAATGGCCATCTGATGAACGAGTTGGTTGCTCCTACCAATCTCATAATCTCAATTTCGTTTCTTCGTGACATAATCGTAATTTTAATGGTATTGGAAATCAGGAACATGGCAGTAAATAATAAGCCGATAATCAGCACAAGGCCAACATTTCGTCCGGCATTGATAAAGTTGAATAGTTTTTCAACCTGTCCCTGCCCATATTTTACTTTTGCCGCATATTCCATTTTCTCAATCTGCTTTGCAGCTTTCATTGTGTCTGCCGGGTTTTTCGTCTTTACGATAAATACATCGTTCAGCGGATTATCCTGTTCGAACAGTTTGAAGGCTTCGCCTTCTTCACCAAGGCTGTTTATTAAACTATCAAGCTCTTTTTCCTTAGTTGAATATTCAACTGTTTTGACTTCGGGTATTCCTTCGATTTTTTGCCGTAAAACGTCCTGATCCTGCTCATTTGCAGCAACATCGATGTGAACGCGGATTTCCACGTCCTCTTCAATGGTTGTAGCCACCTTGTTGAGATTCATCATAATGACGAAAAATACGCCAACTAAAATGAGGGTTACTGTGACCGCACTTGCCGAAGCAAATGTCATCCAGCCGTTTCGCCCGAGACTTTTAAAACTTTCGCGGAAGTGCCGGCCCAATGTTCTAGCTTTCATAGCCGTAATCACCTCTTTGCTCGTCACGCACAATTCTTCCGCCTTCAATGGCAATAACGCGGTGCTTAATCGTGTTAACAATTTCTTTATTATGAGTTGCCATGACCACAGTCGTTCCTCTCGTGTTGATTTCATCAAAGATGTTCATGATTTCCCATGAGGTATCCGGGTCAAGGTTTCCTGTAGGCTCGTCCGCTATCACGACCTTTGGAGAGTTAACGATTGATCTGGCGATAGAAACACGCTGCTGCTCCCCGCCTGACAGTTCAGTCGGAAGCATTCTTGCCTTATGCTTTAAACCTACAAGGTCCAAAGTTTCCATGACTTGTTTTTTAATATTCTTCGGATGCTCTTCAATAACCTCAAGAGCAAAAGCAACATTCTCATAAACAGTCAAAGTTGGGAGTAGCTTAAAGTCCTGGAAAACAACCCCGATTTTACGGCGCATTAGCGGCACCTTTGCATTCTTCAATGTAGCCAGATTCACTCCGTCAATGGTGATCGTTCCGCTCGAAGGCTTTTCTTCCCGGTACATCATTTTGATAAAAGTGGATTTACCGGCTCCACTCGGTCCTACTACATAAACAAACTCACCTTGCTTAATATGAATATCAATCCCGCTGGCAGCTGTAACGCCATTGGGATATCTCTTATATACGTCTTTCATTTCAATCATGTATATCACCTAGCAATCTAGTGTGTATTAAGAATTAAATAAGCAGACGGCTTTTTTCGCTAAAAAACGACATCCTTTCGACATAGAGGATGACAAAATACTTGTAAATACTGCCTATTTAGCCATCTAAAATTCTCACACAACCCATTATAACATCATAAGTTGTCAAAATAACGGAAAAAATTATTACAGTTTCTTTTCAATCCTGATGATATTGTTACTATCTTCCTGAATTTCTTTAATATTCTAGTGCGTTATTCTCTTAATCGACTGATTTTTCCTTCTTTTTTCATATTGCTTTCACTCGATATTTGTCATAAATTGTGTCAAGTTGTAAATTAACACTTCTTAAAGGTGGGAGTTTTAACTTAAGCCGTAAATTGTACGCTTAGAAAAAAATAAAAACACCCTGCTAAACAGAGCGTTTTTATCTGATCTTATTATTTCTTGCCCGCTAGCCAAGATGCTACAGCAGAAGCTTCTTCTCCCTGAAGCAATCCTTTTGGCATAGCTCCTTTACCGTTAGCTATCGTGTTTTCAATATCTTCCTGTGATAGGTTTGCACCGATCTTATCAAGTGCAGGCCCTACACCGCCTTCAAGATTTGCACCGTGACAGCTTGAACATTTCTGTTCATAAAGCTTTTGTGCATCGCCAGCGTCAGCCGTATCAGTTGTTGTTTCACCGCCGCCGTTTGTCGAAGTGTCCTTGTCTTCAGCAGCATCGTCTCCGCCGCCGCAGGCTGCAAGAACTAAAGATGTACCCATCAGTAGTGCTAATAGCTTCTTCTTCACCTATAATTCCCCCTCAGGAAAAAATACTAAGTACAGCTATATTATACCAACTCTACGCTCGTTTGAAACCCTCGCCCAACACCTCAGAAGCATCCGCAACTATGATAAATGCTGTAGGATCAATGGTTTGAACCAGTTGTTTCAATTTTGTGAACTCCGTCTGATCCACCACACACATCAGGACCGGACGTTCATGGTCGGTATAACCACCGTATGCTGATAGTTTTGTCACACCACGGTCAATTTTATTCAAAATTCCTTCACGAACTTCACTTTGTTTTTCAGTAATGATTAAAGCCATCTTTGTCCGGCTGAATCCAAGCTGTATGAGATCGATTGTTTTGCTTGTTACATATAAAGCAATCAAGGCATACAGCCCCTGCTCTATATCAAAAATAATTGCAGCGGACAACACGATCAATCCATCGATTATCGCAACACAAGTGCCAAGAGACAAACCTGTATATTTGTTAATAATCTGTGCTGCAAGGTCTGTCCCTCCTGTAGATGCTTTACCCCTGAAAACAATTCCTAAACCAAGGCCGACGCCAATTCCGCCAAACAGAGATGCGAGCAGCGGGTCGGATGTCCATGGCTCATATTCCTTTGTCAGAAAAACAACAAACGGCAGGAAAATAGTCCCGGCCAGAGTCTTTGCTCCAAATTGTTTTCCAAGCAGCAGCACACCAGCAATAAAAAGCGGTATATTAAATGCCCACTGTACATAAGCAGGCTCCCAGCCAACAACTGCATCCAGGATCGTACTGATCCCGCTTACCCCGCCTGATGCAATCCGATTGGGAAGCAAGAACACATTAAACGCGACCGCTACAATACCTGACCCTATCAAAACGTATAAATACTCCAGCATTCGCTCCGCTTTTGTACTATAAGTATATCCTCTTCTATATTTGCCCATTTCTTCTCCCTCCGGTGTCCCCGATCTATGCACAAGCTGATATTCCATTTTTACCGTCAGTGAGTATAGCATGGAGTTTGTGGCCTGTAAATGCCATTGAACTGCCGTATTAAAGGACTATCCTCTGCCTTTTCATTATGTTGCGATAAAAGCGTTCAATTTATCATGCATTATTAATGTGTGAAATGTTTATGAACTTTGTGGAAGAATACTCCCAGGCCGCCTTCTCATCAGCATGAAATGCAGTGGCATGTGGTATAATGTCGAAAAGGAGGTGAGAAAGTTGGAGAAGATTCTTAATGAAATTTTAAGTACATTGAGGGACCATTCAAAGAGGTTTGATTCAATTGATAAGAGGTTTGATTCGATTGACCATGAAATCTCTGATGTTAAAAGCAGACTTGGGAATGTTGAGAACAGGCTTGGGAATGTTGAAAGCAGAATGGAGAATGTTGAGAACAGGCTTGGGAATGTTGAAAATAGAATTGAGAATGTTGAGAACAGGCTTGGGAATGTTGAAAGCAGAATGGAGAATGTCGAGAACAGGCTTGGGAATGTTGAAAATAAAATTGAAGTACTGTCTGAACAGATTGAGAACAATGCGACCGAATTCAGAAGCCATTTTAAGCATATTGAAACAAAGCTGGATCAGCATGAAGAGACTTTCCATGTAATTTCAGATACATTGATGGGTACAAAAATTGATATAGAACATCTTAGTAAAAAAAGCGGAGTCCACGAAACTGAAATAAACCAGCTCAAAAAACGCATCCACTCCTAGAGCACTCCCCATTCACCGGCTAGCTCAGTTAAAATTCCATAAAAAAATAAGCCTATGCCGGTAACATGCCAGCATAGGCTTTCTTGCATTTAATCCTGAGGCAAAATCAATTTTGAGCACAAAAACATAAATAACTCATTACTTGCTAAATACCCTATAACCAAAACTTCTAAAGGAATAAATCACTGCCAACCTCAAAAATATAATAAATCCCATATAGTACACTTGCAACTGAAGAGACCCTTATAAGATTTAAGTGTATTTTCTTTTGAGCTTGAGAAGTGATTAAAAAGGGCAACCCAAGAACAGTAGTAAAGAGAAGCATTCCAATAATTGTTCCTGCTCCAAAAATGAGGATAAAAAGAAAAGCTTGCAACTCTGTTTGAGCCTGTGCAGTTGTTAATAGAACTAAAGCTGCACTGCCAGCCAGACCATGAATCCCACCAATGATAAAAGACTTCTTGTGATAATGCTTTGTGTTCAGCCTTTGCTGTTTATTGTCCTTAAAGCCAGTAAAGCCAAGATATATAAGCATTATGCCCACTGCCAATTCAAGAGAAAGAGCAAGAGGGCCAGGAATATGCTGATTAAGTGCTATAACCGTTACCCCAAATAACAGGAGCATTAACGTGTGGCCCAGCCCCCAGAAAACACCTGAGAGCGAAGAGCGAACCAAGCGCTTTGTCTGGCTTGCAATTGTTGAAACCGCGATAATGTGATCGGGCTCTGTTGAATGTTTTATTCCTAATGTGAAACCAAGCAATAATATAGAAAGTAATCCGCTTTCAAGCATCTAAATTCCCCCAGCGGCAAAATTCTGCCTTTCCCTCTCCAATACAGTTAAGTTCCTTCATTATAAAGCTGTTCCTTCCAGCAATTTATTCATACTTCCGCTTTTATATCCAGCCAGGTCCATAGCTGTATATTTAAATCCAATCAATTTTAATTGCTCAGAGATTTCTTTATGATACTTTAAGAGTTCATTCATATCTGACGGATCAACTTCGATTCTTGCAATTTCATTGTGAACTCTGACACGGACCTGCTTGATTCCAAATCCCTTAATAAACTGCTCGGCCTCATCAACTTTCCTCAACTTCTCAATTGTGATTTTTTCACCATATGCTATTCTGGAGGATAAACATGCGAGTGAGGGTTTGTCCCATGTATCAAGTCCCAGCTCCTTGGAACGAATCCTGATATCTTCTTTCGTTATATCAGCCTCGGCCAGAGGGCCTCTTACATTCTTTTCAATAGCAGCCTTTACACCAGGGCGATGTTCTCCTAAATCATCTTTAATGAGACCAAAAGTCAAGTTATGATACCCTTTTTCAATCATAATTGGATACAAATTTTCAAACAGTCCCTTTTTACAGTAATAGCATCTGTTTGAATCATTTTCCGAATATCCGGGAATGGAGAGTTCTGACATCTTAATAATTTGATGTGGGGCATCAATGGCATTGGCGATTCGAATAGTTTCTTCCAGCTCGGAAGGAGGAAAAGATTCCGAGTCGGCTGTAATAGCAAGCACATTTTCTTTACCTAAGGTATCTAAAGCCACCTTTAATAAGTAGGTACTATCTACCCCTCCCGAAAATGCAATAATAATCCGCTCCATCTTTGAAAGTATTTCCTTCAGCTTTTGTTCTTTGACTAAACTGTTATGTATATTCATTTGGACACTTCCCCCTCCTGTTATTGTTCTCCGATCACAAACCTGACAACATTTGGGTGGGATTTGAAATCCTTTGACCCTGCGCCATATCCTATTTTCTGAACTTTCATGGAAGGCATGTTCCCGAACTCATTAGCCAGGGTACGGACAATGGCAGCACCAGTAGGTGTCGTCAATTCACTTTGAATGTCAGTTTTCCGCAATGGAATATCTTTTAGAATTTCCAATGTTGCCGGGGCTGGCACAGGATAAAGGCCATGAGCAATTTTGATATATCCATTTCCTGCAGCAACCGGAGTACAGACTACCTTTTCAATGTTTAATGTATTGTAAGCAATTGCGGTACCTATAATATCAATCATCGAATCTACACCTCCAACTTCGTGGAAATGCACCTTTTCGAGAGTGCTGTCATGTATTTTTGCCTCTGCTGACCCTATCGTTTCAAACATTTTTAGGGCCGTTTCTTTTTCTGCCTCTTCAAGGTCAGACTCTTCAATTGCTTTTTTTATGTGTGTATAGTGGCGGTGTGAGTGTTTTTCTTCTTCTGTATGAATGACTAATTCCGTACTGGAGATCCCCTTCTTTACAACCTTTTTTGTCCCTAGCGAAAACTCTTCCTTAATTACAGATTTAAGCTTTCTTTCTACAATTGATAAATCAACGCCCAATTCTGTGAAGGCTGCCAGAGACATATCTCCAGCAATGCCGGAAATACCACAATCTATAAATAATATGTTCATTACATTTACCCCGCTTTGTTTTTATGTTCAGACTCTTAGCATCAAAGAAGCTGAGTAGCCCGCACCAAATCCATTGTCTATATTCACCACCGTTACGCCGGAAGCGCATGTGTTAAGCATGCTTAACAAAGATGTAATGCCATTTAAGTGTGCACCATATCCTATGCTGGTCGGAACCGCTATAACAGGAGTGGAAACCAATCCCCCGACTACACTGGGAAGTGCACCTTCCATTCCCGCTACAACAATCAATACATCACACTTTTTAATCTCGTCAATTTGCGCAAATAAACGATGAATCCCCGCTACTCCAATATCATAAAAACTTTCGTAATGGTGTCCCATAGCTTCAATCGTCACTTCTGCCTCCCGGGCCACAGGAATGTCAGAAGTCCCTGCACAGATAACCCCAATTTTCTTCTCCGTCTTCAGTTCATAATCCTCAGGCTTATACAAAAGTGTTCTGCCGGATGAATCATATACAGCTCCATCCACCTGCCTGCATACTTCTTCTGCAGATTTTGGGTCAACCCTTGTAGCTAAAACCGTATTCCCCTTATAAACCAAATGCTTAAATATATGTAAAATTTGTTCTGTGGTTTTGCCTGCCCCAAAGATAACCTCAGGAAATCCTTGTCTGAATTCACGCTCATCGTCCACTTTGGCAAATCCGTAATCTGTAAAGCCCTTCAATTGTTCCTCAGCTTCCTCAATTGAAAGATGGCCATTTTTTAATTGTGCTAAAATATGTGTAGTATAAGATTGCATTCATTTCTTCCTTTCTTTTCTTCATCTAAAATATATACCAGCTAAAGGAGGCTCGTAAAAAATGCAGCATGGCCAAGAGCATACTGATCATGACATGGTTAAAATTGAAGTAAATCTGGACGACATTTCTGGAGAATGGCTGGGACATGTTATGGACTTATTGTTTCAATCCGGGGCCAATGATGTCTTTTATATTCCGATATACATGAAGAAAAATCGGCCGGGTACCATGCTCCAGGTTTTGTGTGAAAACAAGAAAAAATCCGAGATGATGAATATCATTTTTAGAGAAACCACCACATTGGGCGTGCGATACTACCCGCTTTCAGTAAATCGGCTTGGCCGGAAATTTCGAAAGGTCGAAACACCATGGGGGACTGTCTCTGTTAAAGAGGGGCTGATGCAAGGTGAAATTGTTCAGCAAGCCCCGGAATTCAGTGATTGCAAAGCTATATCTGAGCAATACGGAATCCCATTAAAATTGGTTTTTCAAGAGGTTTGGAAGCGGCTAAAATAAATCTAAATCAACTAATCCAACAATCTGGCAAAAGGACCTCTGCCTATCCTAATGGCAGGTCCTTTTGACTTGAATTAAGCTTCCGAAACTGCCAATGATTCAAGAATTTATTAATTCAGAAAATCCCTTTGCCTTTTCAGTCAGTTTTAAATAATCCTCATCCTTATTTAGATTCTTTGCATTTACTAACGAACTGCCTACTCCTGCGGCAACTGCCCCCGCTTTTAAATATTCCCGGACATTTTTGACATCAATACCCCCGGTTGGCATCAGCGGAACATGTGGAAGCGGCCCCTGCAGGCTTTTGAAATAAGAAACACCCATGACATCGGCTGGGAACACCTTAATAAGATCTCCGCCATTTTCATAGGCTGTCAGGATTTCAGTTGGTGTAAGGGCACCAGGGATACTGAGGACACCGTAACGTTTTGCCAGTTTAATGGTTTCCTTATTAACGATTGGCGAAAATATGAACTCCGCTCCAGACATAATGACTGCACGCGCTGTTTCAGGATCCAGCACGGTCCCTGCCCCTACAATTGTCTGGTTTCCAAACTCTTCTTTTACTTTTTCTATTAATGAGCATACTTTTGGTGTTTCTACTGTTATCTCAAATGTGCTGACACCGCCGGCCAGCAGCGCATGAGCAATGGGCAAAATCTGATCCTGACGTGCACCGCGAATAACAGCAACAATCTTGCTCTTCTTTAAATCTTCTAACGTGCTCACTGATTTCCCTCCTTTTTATCTCGTAACATCTTCCAGATTGCCTTTCATAAATGACACAAGATCAGATCGAGTTGGCAAGCCTTCTGCATCTCCATTCACCATTGTTACCATTGCTCCCATCGCGTTGCCCTGCAGTACTGCTTCTTCAAGCATTTTTCCTTCCAGCAGTCCTGAAAGGACACCTGCAGCAAATGCATCACCCGCTCCAACAGGATCGATTACCCGCTCAACCGTAAAGCCTGGGATTTTCTTCACCAAACCCGATGAAGATGATATTAGCGACCCTTCTTTTCCCAATTTCATAATGACTGTTTCAATCCCAAGATCATGAAATTTCTCTACATATTCCTCAGGTGAAAATGTGCCGAACAGAAACTCTGCTTCCGAAATGCCAGGAAGGACTATATCACTTTCAGAAGCATATTTTTTCAAAAATTGCCGTGCTTCTTCTTCATCACGCCAAATTTTCAAACGGAGATTGGGATCAAAAACAATTTTCGTCCCATTTCCTTTTGCTATCCGGATTGCCTTTTCAAGCATCTCCCGGCATGAGAGGCTTAGTCCTGGCGTAATGCCTGTAAGATGAAGATATTCAGCATCTAAAATGGACTCATCCAAAAGCCAGTCGGCATTCATTCTGCTAGCCGCAGAATCTTTTCTATAATAATAGACACGCGTGTCATTCAAGCGCCTGAACTCTTTAAAAAATACGCCTGTCGGCGCAGTTTGATCGCGCGTCACATAGGAAACATCCACTCCTTCGCCGCGGATGAATGACAGCATAGCATCACCGAATTCGTCCTCCCCAAGACGGCTGATCCATCTCGAACGATGTCCGAGACGGCTCAATCCGATGGCGACATTGGATTCTGCCCCGCCAAATTTCATTGAAAAAGAATGGGCATGGCGAAGCATGCCCTCCTCATTCGGTGTAAAAAGAGCCATCGTTTCCCCGATTGTTACAACATCCATGTCTATCAGCCCTCTTTCTTCTGTGAATCACCTTTTACGTAATTGGAAAGTGTTCCGATGTTTTCAATGGTAATACTCATTTTGTCACCGTCTTTCAGCCACACCTTTGGATCCCGGCCCATTCCAACTCCTGGAGGCGTTCCTGTTGCAATTAAGTCACCCGGTCTTAGCGTCATAGACTGCGATAAGAAGGAGATAATCTGCGGTATGGTAAATATCAGGTTGCTTGTATTGGAATCTTGCATAATTTCCCCATTGAGTTCGAGTGAGATTGATAGACTGTGCGGATCCCCTGCTTCATCCTTTGTCACAATCACTGGTCCTGTTGGCGCAAAGGTGTCGGCTGTTTTGCCCCGGGACCACTGTCCGTCCTTAAATTGCAAATCGCGCGCGCTAATATCATTCATGATCGTGTAGCCAAAAACATAATCGTTTGCCTCTTCTTCCGTTACCCGCTTAGCTTCCTTTCCCATGACAACAGCAAGCTCTGCCTCAAAATCAACTTCACTTGAATTGATAGGAATCTCCACCGCGTCATGATGGCCGACGATGGCATTCGCATATTTTGAAAAGATCACCGGTGAAGCAGGCGGCTCCATTCCGGTTTCTCTGCAATGATCAATATAATTCAAGCCAACGCAAATGATTTTTTCCGGAGCCTGCATCGGCGGAAGGATTTTCACATCGGATATTGGAAAAACAGCCTCCTCATTGGTACCCTGGCTAATAAGCTTTTCAGCAAGCGGCAGCAGTTCTTCACTTCTTTCTATAAAGGTTTTCAGGCACGAAGGAAATTGATTTCCGGCAAGTATTGTTAAGCTGATGGCTTTCTCTCCCTGGACAACACCAATATGCTGTTGAGAATTAATCGTGAAAGCAGCTAGTTTCATATTCGGCACTATCCTTTCTTACGTAAGGGCATAAGGTGTTTTTTCACCTTTTAAAACCTGTACGATATTTTTCGCGGCCTTTTGTCTTAGCTCCACCATGGCTTCCTCTGAATACCATGCGCTGTGCGGAGTAATAATGACATTATCCATATGAAGAAGCGGGCTATCGATGCTAATTGGCTCTTCTTCGGCTACATCGAGAGCGGCACCTGCTATTTTGCCATTTTCAAGCGCTTCTATCAGGGCCTTTTCATCAATAATCGGACCACGTGCAGTGTTAATGATGACAGCATTTTTCTTCATTTGGCTAAATCGGTCTGCATTTAATAAATGGAAGGTATCCTTAATTAACGGAACATGTACCGATAAATAGTCGGCTTCACTTATGATTTCATGCAGCTCCATTTTTTGCACTCCGGCTGATGCCATATCCTCTGCGGAAACAAAGGGATCATATGCGGCCAATTTAAAGCCAAGGGGTTTTACCTTTTCAATAAATCTTCTTGGAATGCGCCCGAACCCAAGAACTCCTACTGTTTGATTGGTAAAACGGTGAATAGGGACACAAGCTTTGAAATCCCAATTTCCTCTTTTTACTTCATTATTTAATAGAGTCACTTTACGGGCCCATGATAAAAGAAGAGCCAGTGCGTGGTTTGATACCTCTTCCATCCCATAATCAGGAACGTTAGCTACGGTAATGCCTTTTTCATTGGCTGCATCTAAATCAATCGTGTTCACACCAACACCATAGCGGGAAATCACCTTGGTATTTTCAAGGGATTCTATTACACGTCTTGAGATTGGTGCGTATTGATTTAAAATGGCGTCTGCATGTTTGGCCTGCTCGGCCACCTCATCTTCCGTTTTGCACTGCGCTTTAACGAATTCAATATCAAGGCCGCTATCTTTAAATACGTCTTCCTCATATTTGAGATTTTCAAATTCATAGTCTGTTAAAAGTACTTTAAGTGTCATTCTTTTCACCCCTGGAATAATAGTAAGAAATCCCTGGAACGGGTTGGAACCGCTCAGGGATTGAAAATTATTTAGCTAGCGTTTTTTCAGCCGTCGGAACCCCAAGCCCTTCTGCACCAAGCTTTGAAGTAACTGCTTCCGGATAGTAGCGTTCAATCATTTGAATACCAATGGAAGCACGGCGTACACGCTCTTTTACGAGTGAGATATTCGTGCTTTCCCATTGCTTTCCGGAAGGATACACATCCGGGTGATTGCGAAGGCCAAATTTAATATAAACGGGAGCGAGCACCCGAATGATTTCCGGGATTTCGTAGTAGCGCAGGAATCCGCCGAAATTATCCGGAACCTCCACGTACAAGTCAATTGGAATATCAATGGACTGGCGGATTGCAGCAAGCTTTGCGAGCGGCAATGCAGAAGGCACATTATACGTATCTGCTCCGATATCCTGCATCAGTTTTACTGAAACAGGGTTTGCCGAGCCCATTTGCACAGATACCTTTACAACGAAGTCTTCAGGAAGCTGGCCCTTTTTCTTCATTTCTTTTGTTAAAAGAAGAAGCCCCTCATCAGCTACAAGTGCGCCTCTTAAGCCCAGTTCAGCACCGCGCTTTAAATCTTCCATAGCATAAACAAGCTGATCCGCTCCCTCGTGGCGAAGCGCCTGTGATTTGCCCCCCGATGTAAACGGAGCTGCACTGATATCCCAAATGCCTCTTGGTCCTACAAATAAGCTTAACTCCATTCCTCGTTCTGCTGTCAGTTCGCACATTTCTTTGATTTCCTCATCTGTTTGAAGCATAATGCCGCTTCCCTGAGAAACGCGGTGAATCGTCAAGCCAAGGCGATCGATTTCTTCAAGCGTGGCTTTTAACGCTTCAGGCCCTTCAACACTTGGAATCTCAACCCGGTATTGTGCACCGTCCGGGAATCTTTTTGCCGATGTCGGCAATTCTTGAAAATCGCTGGATGGGTAGCCTAATTGTTCAAGCAATTCGCGGGATTCTTTCATAATTGGACGCCTTCTTTCGTTTTAATAGTTTGTAATAAACTTCGAACATTTTCACGTAGATCGGCAGGGTATACATCAAACGGAACACGATGGCCTGCTGCTTTTTCAAACCAGCGCTGATGAACAGCTTCTTTCATCGTTGTAAAAAAGGTCGGGCAATACGTATAAACATCCATCAGCCGGGAGATTTGCTGGTGGTTATTCCGGGCTTCAGCTAAATCCCCTCTTTGATAAGATTCATATAAATCCACTGAGACTTCTGGAGCAAATACAGCACTGCCATTGATGCTGCCAGCGGCGCCAATCATCAGGGCCGGGAGCATATGCTCGTCAAAGGCTGAGAAAACAAGGAAATCAGGACGGACCTTTTTCACTTCTGTAATTACCTGCCGGATATGGCCAAAATCACCGACAGTTTCTTTAATGCCAGAAATGTTCGGATAGTCTTTGGCCAATTTGACGATTAGCTCAACCGGCAAATTTTGGCCGGTTAATTGCGGGATATTGTAAATAAACACGGGAAGCTCTGTATGATTGGCAACAGTTGAATAAAAGCGATAAAGCTGATCATCCGAAAGCTTCCAATAGTAAGGGCTGACAACAAGCACACCATCTGCTCCCTGTTCCTCTGCATAAGAAGTCAGTTCAAGGACTTCCTTAAGAGCTGTGTGGCCCACACCAACCATAACTTTTACGCGCCCATGGATATGTTTAATCATTTCCCTGACATAAAGCTTCCGCTCTTCGATGGAAAGAGAAGAAAACTCACCTGAGCTGCCCATCAGCAATATCCCATGAGTATTCTGAGAAATCAGCTTATCAAGATACCTTCTATTCAGCTCCAAATCCAAATTTCCCGCTTCATCAAATAAAGTGACAACCGGGGGAATAATTCCATGAAAGCTCATTCGATTTCCTCCTCATTTACCATTCGGCAATGCTGCCATCTTCATGGCGCCAAATAGGATTTTTCCAATCATGTCCGGCTTCTGCTGCCTGCTTTACTTTTTCCTCGTTAATCTCTATACCGAGTCCAGGCTGATCCGGAATGTTTACATAGCCATCTTTATAGGCGAATACTTCAGGATTATTAATATAATCGAGAATGTCCATTCCCTGGTTATAGTGAATGCCAAGGCTTTGTTCCTGGATGATGAAATTTGGAGTAGAAGCATCCAGATGAACCGAAGATGCCAGTGTCATTGGTCCAAGAGGACAATGCGGTGCAATCGACACATCATACGCCTCAGCCATTGCGGCAATTTTCTTTCCTTCCAGAATACCGCCTGTGTGCGAAAGGTCAGGCTGGATAATATCTACATATCCGTCCTGCAGAAGCTGCTTGAATCCCCAGCGTGTATACATCCTTTCACCGGTGGCAATTGGACAGGTTGTATGCAGGGCAATCTCACGCAGAGCCTCATTGTTTTCCGGAAGCACCGGTTCTTCAATGAACATTGGGCGATATGGCTCCAGCTCTTTCACTAATGTTTTGGCCATGGTTTTATGAACGCGGCCATGAAAATCAACCCCTATGCCGAAGTCCTTGCCGAGTGCCTCACGAATAGAAGCCACACGCTCAATAACCGCTTCCACTTTTGAAAAGCTGTCTATGTAATTCATTTCTTCAGATGCGTTCATCTTAATCGCTTGAAAGCCCTGTTCCTGTTTTACTTTTGCTTCCGCAGCAACTTCAGCCGGCCGGTCCCCCCCGATCCAGGAATACACTTTAATCTTCTGGCGCGCTTTGCCCCCGAGCATTTCATAGACTGGTATATTGTAATACTTGCCTTTAATATCCCAGAGCGCCTGCTCGATCCCGGAGATAGCACTCATCAAAATTGGGCCCCCCCGGTAAAAACCGCCACGGTACATTGTTTGCCATATATCTTCGATGTCATTAGGATTACGGCCAATAATATAATCTGATAGTTCATTGACGGCTGCCTTTACTGTTTCAGCGCGCCCTTCGACAACAGGCTCTCCCCAGCCGGAAATGCCTTCATCTGTTTCAATTTTTAAAAACAGCCAGCGCGGCGGAACTTTATATAATGAAAGTTTCGTAATTTTCATATGGGCACCTCGCAACTTTTTGATAAAAAGGAGATTTCTATTTTGGAAATCTCCTTTTTAGGTTTGAATGGTTTTCCTCAATTTAGCCGATTTAAGAGCCTTTTATGAAAACTGTTTTAATGGCTGTATAGAATTCTTTTGCAGCTTCACCTTGTTCACGTGAGCCTGTACTTGAAGCCTTCATTCCGCCAAATGGCGCCTGAAGTTCTACACCGGCGCTTTCCGCATTGATCCGGACGAGACCCGCTTCAATTTCATCGATGAATTCCAGAATCGAGCTGATATCTGAAGTAAAGATCGATGCACTCAATCCATATTTAGTATTGTTTGCCACTTCGATTGCTTCTTCCAGGTCAACGGCTCTAATAAGCGCAATGACCGGCCCAAAGATCTCTTCCTGTGCAATCGTCATATCAGCTGTGACTTCTTCAAAAATAGCCGGTTTAACGAAGAAGCCGTTATCATATTCACCGCCTGTCAGCACTTCGCCGCCATGAACCAGTCTGGCACCTTCATTTTTTCCGATTTCAATGTACTTGTTAAATGTGTTGAACTGGCTTTCGCTTGCACAAGGTCCCATCCAGACTCCCTCTTTGAGTCCATTGCCTACAGTGATTTTTTCAGAGGCTTCGATTAACTTCTGCTTAAATTCGTTATAAACATCAGATTCTACAATGACCCTGCTTGAAGCCGTACACTTTTGTCCAGATGAGCGGAATCCGCCGCTGATGACCGCTTCAACAGCCTGGTCAAGATTGGCATTTTTCGCAACAATAACAGGGTTCTTTCCGCCCATTTCAAGCTGGAATTTGATGCCGCGCACAGCAGCTGCTTTCGCTACGCTTTGTCCGACACTTTCTGATCCTGTAAAAGTAATGGCATTCAATTTAGGATGATCGATCAACCCCTGGCCGATCTCAGAACCTGAGCCCGTTACAAAGTTTAAGACACCTTCAGGGAAGCCGGCCTCTGCAAAGCACTCGACCACCTTAGCAGCAGTGACAGCCGCTTCGCTCGCAGGCTTGAATACAACTGTATTTCCGTACACAAGTGCAGGCGCGATTTTCCAGATTGGAATTGCAACCGGGAAGTTCCAAGGTGTGATAACACCTACTACTCCAAGCGGTGCACGCTTTGTGAACATAAGGGCATCTTTATCAGTTGATGGAATAACATCCCCCTCTTTGCGCATTCCTTCCCCTGCATAATAACGAAGAATTGCAATGCCTCGGGCAGTTTCCCCTTTGGCTTCATGCAGAGTCTTTCCCATTTCTCTTGTCATGCTTTCGGCAATTTCATCCAGCCTTGATTCAAGAATGTTTGCTGTCTGGAACAATAGCTGGCCTCTTGCTGCCTGGCCAAGCTTGCGCCATGCTTTCTTTGCATTAGAAGCTGCCTCTACAGCCTGATTCAGTTCTTCCTCAGTCGATTTTTGCACATAGCCAACCGCTTCCTTTGTAGCAGGGTTAATGCTTTCAATGACATTTCCGGATGCAGATTCTTTCCATTCGTTATTAATGAAGTTGCTGTATGTTTTGGTTTCGATTGTAGTTTTCATGCTTATAATCTCCTTTTTATTAAAAAGTTGGACCAATACGCCAAATTCCAAAGTCGTGCTGCTTCAATATTTCTGCTTTTGTTAATTTGCCATTTGCGACAGCCTGGATTTCCTTCATGATCCGTCCGCCGACTTCTCCGACTGTTTCTTTGCCGTCAACGATGGTTCCGGCATCAAGATCCATGTTTTCGCTCATGCGTTCGAACATTGGTGTGTTTGTCGAGATTTTAATAACAGGGGCAATCGGCGATCCGGTAGGTGTTCCACGCCCGCTTGTGAAAAGGACGATTTGTGCTCCGCCTGCAACCATACCCGTTAGCTGTTCAATATCATGGCCCGGGGTATCCATCCAGACCAGCCCTTTTTTGGTTGGCCTTTCTGCATAGTCAATCACTTCTTCCAAACGTGTCGTGCCTGACTTTGTTGCAGCTCCGAGCGACTTTTCTTCAAGTGAGCTTAGGCCGCCTTCAATATTGCCCGGGCTTGGATTGCCGGTACGGATATCAACACCCATCTGGATGGAGCGGTTTTCCATCATTTTAATGACGGCATACGCCTTTTTTGCGACTGAATCATTCGCTGCACGGTTGGCCAGCAAATGCTCTGCACCGATTAATTCGGTTGTTTCAGCTAAAATGGCGGTGCCGCCCTGTTCAACAAGCATGTCGCTTGTACGCCCAACAGCCGGGTTTGCCGAAAGGCCGGAGCATGCATCCGAGCCCCCGCATTCTGTACCGACAATCAATTCGCTGAAATCACATAGCTCACGCTGCACCATAGATGCATCCTGAACCATTTTCACCGCAATTTTAGCCACCTCGGCAATGGTTTGAAGTGTGCCGCCATGTTCCTGTATCGATACGGTCTCGACCGGCTTGCCGCATTTGGCAATTTCGTCGCCAATACGGTGTGCCTGATGGGTTTCACAGCCTAAGCCGAGAACGATCACACCGTAAACATTTGGATTCATTCCCATTCCGGCATATGTTCTGGCCGTCTGGTCATAATCGGTTCCAACCTGTGCACAGCCATGCTGATGAATAAATGTAACGGTTCCGCTTACAAGCTCTGTTACCCGCTGTGCCGTTTGCGTTGCACAAGTAATCGTTGGCAGGATCAGCACATGGTTTCTTACTCCAACACGGCCATCAGGACGGCGGTACCCCCAAAACTGAAGCTTCTCATTGAACAACTTTGTCACCCCTTCCTCTTTTGCCTTCGAGATTATGAACATGCACATGTTCCCCTGCATCGATTGGAGCGACTGCTGCCCCGATTACCTCACCATATTTAATAATGTCGTCTCCCTGGGAAATGGCCCGTACTGCAAATTTATGGCCAAAACGGATAGGCTCAAGAATTCTAACTGTTTTTTCGATGCCCTCTGTTTTAACAATCACTTCCGCTCCCGCAGGTATATCGGAAAGAGCTACAGCTACACTATCCTTTTCATTTAAAAACAGTGTCTTGTACCCACTCATCAGCTCACCCCTTAGCTGCCTGCCCTACTTGCTGGCTTTGGACAACCGGGTTATTCAGGATGCCAATGCCAGGGATTTCAATTTCAATTCGGTCATTTTCCGCTAAAGTAAATTCGTTTGGCGGCACAACGCAGGTTCCTGTAAGAAGGACCGTTCCGTCAAAGATTTGGTTATCCAGCACCAGGTATTGGACCAGCTCATCCAGGGTGCGCTTCAGCTGGCTGACTTGAGCATCTCCATAAAATACAAGCTCTTCATCCCGGTAGATGCGGCAAATAATCTGAAATTCATAAGGATCTGAAACAGTCTCGGCCAATACAATAGCCGGCCCTATGGAGCAGGAATTCTTCCAAACCTTTGCCTGCGGCAGGTACAGCGGGTTTTCCCCTTCTATATCCCGGCAGCTCATATCATTTCCAGCCGTATAGCCAAGCACCTTGCCATCTTTATCAATGACAAGCCCCAGCTCAGGCTCCGGGATTTGCCAGTTGGAATCGGATCGAAGGTATACAGGATCATTGGGACCTACCGTTCTTGCAGATGTTGACTTGAAAAAGATTTCCGGACGCACCGCATCATAGACTTTGTCATAGAACGTTTCTCTGTCAAGCTTTCCTTGTGTGGCTTCATAGTTTCGCGCTTCCCTGCTTTTTTTATAGGTTACGCCTGAAGCCCAAACTTCTGGAGCATCAATTGGAGTGGTTAACTGAAGATTTTCCAGCGGCAGTTTTTCTGATTCCTCGGCAATCTGTTTTACAATATCAAACGGTGTTTTGTTATCTTCGCGCGCTTTAGCAATCAGTGACATAAAATCGCTGAATGGAAGGTCGGCTGCTTCATTCTCATTCGTTACAGCTGCCAGTTGTTTTTCATTTCCTTTTAGATAGCGGATAATTCTCATGTTAACTCCTCCTGAATGACTATTTGCCATTTTTTAAATTTTTAATTAATTCAATGTGTATTTAGGCTATGCCGGCAGCGTAAAGCCAACCAATTGGGAAGCCTTCTGAACAGGCTCCCCGCCGGCAAGGAAAATGATAAACTTTTATTCACTTAAATTTTTTGGTACTCATACCCGAGATCCTGCGATATGCTGGTGCTGCACTCTTTCAGAAGTCCCACGTGGTGTTCACGGTTTTCATCCGTTACTTTAGAAGCAGGCATGGACATGCTTATCCCGGCTATAACCTGACCGGAATAGTCTTTGATCGGAACAGCATAACAGACAATGCCCGGTTCGTTTTCTTCGTTATCCACTGAATAGCCAGCCGTGCGGACATGAGCAACCTCCGAGAGTAATTCTTCTTTCGAAGAGATTGATTTAGGTGTTTGTTTTGTGTACTGATAGTTTTCAAGAAACTGATCCAGTTCGGCATCTGTTTTCGTTGAAATGAGCGATTTGCCTACCGCGCTTGTATGAACGGGAACCCGGCGTCCGATGCGGGAGTAAAGAACCGTAACTCCGCTTCCTTCAACCTTATCGATATAAACTCCATCCTGTCCGTCGAGAATGACCAGATGGACCGTTAAGTTCGTCATGGCGGATAGCCTTTCAAGATGCTTTCTGGCAACTTTCCGCAAATCAAGATTACTCAGGACCATATTGCCCCGTTCGAAAAGCTTAAGTCCCAGACGATACTTTCCATTTTCCTCATTCTGGGAGATGTATCTCTGTTCCTGCAAAGTCTTCAGCAGCGAATGAACCGTGCTTTTATGCAGATTCATTCTTTTGCTTATTTCTGTAATGGATAATTCTCTTTCCCGCTCGTCAAATAAATCCATAATTTTTAATGCACGTTCCACTGATTGGATAATAGGCATTTCCGCTCACTCTCCTAGTTCTATTTAGCCTAATTTTACAGGAATTTTGACGAGCTTGCCTCTTTATTTTGCAACAGTGCCTGCTTCTTGAAACAAAACATCTGTCTCATAATCCAGAACTGCATCCTCGGCTACGGCCAGCGGAACCACTCCGTTTGCAGCATCCGTATGGCCATACATGCGATTGCTTGCTGCAACCAGCTTCTGGCGTGCCTTCATTCGCTGCTTTCTCTCTTCCACAAGAGACTGGCGATCTGCTTTTAAGCTGTCAGTAAAGGAATGGACAACCTTCCCTGCGAAAAGCTGGGTTTTATCTACAAAATCAATGCGCCTTCCCCGAAGCTGAAGATGTACAACATCACCTGTCTGAAGGAAGCCGATGCCCCCGCCTTCGTATGCTTCCGGTGTCATATGTCCAATTGCAGCACCGTATGTAACGCCGGAATAGCGCCCGTCACTGATAATGGTTGCGACCTTTTTCATGACCCGGTTGGCATTAATATGCTGCATAGGTGTAAACATTTCCGGCATTCCAAAGGCTACCGGACCCTGACCGGCAATGACAACTGAAATTTTCAATATGCCTTTTTCAGCCATCTCGTCAAAAAGCTTTTCGTATGATTCCTCTTTTAAAAGTTCCCATTCCGCTCTGTTGTTATATTTCAGTGTTTCAAGCAGCAGGTTATGGTCAAATAGCTTATCCTTTTTAATATCGTTAAGCAGATTCGAGTCAAGCAGGCTTCTGTTTGCATCATCTTCATTCTCAAAATAAAGAACAAATGCCAGCTTATCATCGAATTGATCAAGCTGCGGTGTCGGCATTCCGCTGATTTTTACCACTGCGCTTTCAAAGAAATTGCCCTGCAAAACATCCACTCCGCTAAATGCCCTGCGCGGTTCTTCAGCAGATAATATAACAGGATTTTCTTTTACATTTGATGCCTGGAGGCTTCTTGTGATGGCGAGACGCTCTCTCCAGGATCTGGCTGCAACTGTTGGCGCATCCTGATCCATCGGTACACCATGTTCAAGCAATTCGTAAAAAAGCGTTTCCATTCCCCTGCTCGTTCCGCTGCAGCACTGCATGGCGAGCGAGTAAATATCACGGCCTTCTGTCAGGCTATAGTCAAACAAATCAGGAATCGGATGCTCATGATGTATGCGGTCCAAATCCCATAGACTAAAATTGTATCCGCCATAGAGCATGCCCGCAACAATATGCATCATCAGGTTAGTAGAACCGCCGGATGCACTATGAATGCGGATCGCATTCTTGATATTGGCAGCCACAATATTGGAAACACCATACTTTTCTTCATTAATCATAGTGGCAAAGCTGTCAAGAACCGAATTGATCTGCCTTTGTGTCGGCGGATCTGTCAGCAGCTCCACCGCCGGATGAACAAGGCCCAGTCCAGCTACAAGATGTCTGGAACTATTACCGGTACCATTAAAGGCACAAACCCCTCCCTGTCCGTCACATGTCGCAACTGCCAGCCTCATTTCAAAATATTTATGCTGTTCCTTTGTTAAGATGCCCCTCTCATATGCACGCTCGAACACACCCTGGAAGGCTGTATTTGATGAACATTGCAGGATATATGCCATTGTGTCACGCAAATCAGCCGCCACATCAGCCGCACCATTCAATTCAGCTTTTTTCGCCAACTCTTCAAGCTCTGCGATTACATCGTCCGGAATCGAGCCGCCTTCGAGAACATGTGCAGGGGCAAATGTTGCAAAAAATGGAGCTTCGCCGCGGCTGCGTCTTACCCGATCAACATGTGCAAGCGCACTGACAACGCCCAGCGGCTGCTTATCACATCCTTGAATGACGAATGCACCATGATAACTATGTGCTTCCAGCTGATTGACAACCATTTGGGCAACAGCGTTCCTGCTTTGAAGTGAATAGCTCATCCCCTGATTGCTTTGGGCAGTGCCATCACACATAACCGGGGTGGAAAAGTAAAAGGGAACCCCGCCATTCTGCCAGATGCGGATGGCTGCACGTGCAGAGGTCTGATAGTCCATGATGTGAGCAGGATGATCAGATGAACCTCCGATAATGGCAATTCGCGGAGCATTTACTTCAAGGCGGTTGTAAATTTCCTCGAGTGTCCAATCCGGCTTTCCACCTTCATAGGAAGAACCAAGTGTCTGTTTTGCCCGATCCAGCAGTCCAGCTACCGTAATCGGTTCATTTGCTTTTCCCTGCACATTGTCACGGTATGGATTTACAGGATTATCTATAAGCGGATATAAATGTGTCATATGAACACTCCTTATCTATCAATCTGCAAGAATAGTTTTTTGCAGATAATCTTCGGATTAATCGAGCACCAATTCCTGGAGATCTGAAATAATTTCTAAATTGCTGTTTTGTTTCGCTTCCTCAATCAAACTCTCCGAGATCCAGATTTCTCCGATGTCTAATGTATTCTTGATTCGAACAGCTTTTACCTTGTTTAAGTCAAAGGCATTGCAGGTTTTAATTGCAGCTTTGACAGCAAGCTCTTTTGTTTCAAGCACCATTGGAAGCTTAATGACTTCGATCACGGTGCTGGTCAGAGCATTTGCATAGCCTTTTTCCCATATAATTTCATCCACTGCCGCTTTTGTTGTCATATCTGCCATACCAATGCCATTTGCGTTTCCATGCGTTTTTTCGGTCAGACCCAGGACAACTGTTCTTTTTATATCCGGTCCGCCTGAAGCATATGGGGTAGCGAAATTCCCTGTAATATTGGGATCCATCCCATCCCCTGAAATATCCTTTCCAAGCTCATCGACAATAAGCACATCAAACTCATCAAAATGGATTTTGGGCATAAGGGACTTTGCTTCCATTAACAGCTCCGGCTCGGCTGTTTCCAGGTCTTCCGCCGGCACAGCTATAACTTTTGCAATCTTGTCATAAGCATTCTCAAGTGATGCCAGGCCGAAAATGATTGGCGCCTTTGACAAAGAAATTTTCGCCATTTCCGGCACATGCTCTGCCATATATTTAAAACTAAAGGCATGAGCAGCTTCCGCCCCTTTTTGTTTTCCAAGCCCGATGGTAATCATTTTCATAAGGCCGCTTTCAACCGGTCCGCGGAATGCTGTATGCGGCTTAACCCGGTTAATGACAACAATTTTGTCAGCTTCATAGGCATTTCGGTCAATGTAGACTGGAAGCCCATTTGGCAGTTCGCCAATTTTGACAACTTCCATAGAAGATTTAATCGGTGCCTCTACAGCCCCCTCCGTAACGCCCAATTGGTGAAGCACATCGGTCTGTCCTTCAGCTGTAGCACCTCCATGGCTCCCCATTGCCGGTACAATAAACGGGTGTCCTCCTGCGCGTTTAATTTCCCTGACGGTTTCACGCACAAGAACAGGCAGATCAGCCAGACCTCTGCTTCCGACTGCAACAGCAACGGAATCGCCTTCACTTATTTTTGCCATCACATTGGTTTCATTCAGGGTTTTCCTTACCGCATCCGCCACATCTTCCAGCTGGGGTGCGCGAAAATTCTGTCTTACTTTTACCATTCTGGGAATAGGGATATCCTTTAAGATTTCTTTAATAATGTCCATTACCTTTTCTCCTTCATTAATTCAGCCATGCAAGCGGCACTGTAATAATTTCCGGGAACAGGATCAATAGAAGAAGCACAATGACATGAACAACCAGGAATGGCCAAATTCCTTTCGTCAAATCAACCAGGCTGATTTTGCTGATTCCGCAGCCAACATATAAAACAGTGCCCACCGGAGGTGTAATCAATCCGATACATAGATTGATCACCATGACAATACCGAAGTAGACTGGATCGATTCCGGCCATCTTAACAAGCGGCAGCAGCACGGGTGTGAAAATAAGAATAGCCGGAGTCAGATCCATCACAAGGCCAATAAGCAGCAGGAAAATCATAATGACCATCATTAAGATCAGAGGACTTTCAACTAATGATCCCATGTAGCCCGCAATCTCTGCGGGGACATTTGCGACCGTAATAAGCCAGGCTGATACCATGGCAGCAGCGGCCACAAACATCACAACACTCGTTGTTTTTGCTGAAGCAATTAAAACCTGGTACAGCTCTTCCAGCTTCAGCTCACGGTAAATGAATAAGCCAACAAACAAGGCATAAAATGCAGCTACAACGGCAGCTTCCGTCGGGGTAAAAACCCCGCCGCGCAGACCGCCAATAATGATGACTGGAAGCATCAAAGCAAAACTGGCATCCTGAATCGCTTTCCAAATTTCTTTGGCTGATTTTCTTGGCGGAAGCTCACTTGTATCCTTCCGTGACATGAAGAACCAGCCAATCATGAGCCCGACTCCCATCATTATTCCGGGAATAATGCCGCCCATAAATAGATCTGTAATGGATACACCCGCGGTTACCCCAAATAAAATCATGGGAATGCTTGGCGGTATAACAGGAGCTATAATACCTGATGCACAAATGATGCCTGTTGAGGTGTTTACGTTATAACCTTTGGCAATCATCATGGGAATTAAAATTGCCCCAAGTGCTGCAGTATCTGCAACAGCGGAACCCGATAATCCTGCAAAAAGAATACTGGCAATAATGGCTACAAAACCAAGGCCGCCACGAATGTGCCCTACCAGCGCCATGGAAAAGTCTACGATTCGCTTGGAGATTCCTCCTGCATTCATCAGTTCTCCAGCTAAAACAAAAAACGGGATAGCCATTAATGAGAAGTTGTTAGCTCCATTGATCAGGTTCTGGGCAACGATCTGGCTATCAAACGTCCCCATGGCAAACATCAGCATAACCGCGCTGGCAAGCAGGGCAAATGCAATTGGCACCCCTAATGTCAGTGACCCAAACAGCGACCCTAAAAATACTCCAATCATGGCGAATATTCCCCTCCTTTCCCTACGCCGTTATTTTGCAATGATTTTCTCTTCCTGGTCAGTGTTAACTTCTGCTAAGACATCGTCAGAGGATTGAACGATCGTCAGGTTATCAGATTTTCCCCGGATAGCCTTAAAGAGGCTTGCTATTATGATAATCATCATCCAAATGCTGGACAGAACACCTATCCCATATAAAAAGGAAAGGGGCATGCCTGTGGCCGGACCGGTACTGTTCATATTGAGAAGAGTCATTTTCCAGCTTCCCTCCAAGATCAGCCATAGCAGGTAAAGGACTATTGCATTACTGATCAGAAAGGCAACTTTTTGGAGTCCCTTTGGCAAGGCATTGACAACGATGTCCACGCCAAGGTGCATTTTATCCTTCAATGCAGCAATGGCCCCCAGGAAGACCATCCAGACAAAAAAGTATCGGGACATTTCTTCAGACCAGGTAAGACCGGAATTGAATACATATCTCAAAACAACATTTCCAAAGACGGAGAGGGACATGGCTGCCAGTGAAAAGGCAATCGCAATGTTTAATAGTTTGGTAGAAAAAGAGTTAATTTTGCTAAACACAGCTTTCTCCTCCCTGCAAATTTAAGCTCGGAGGAATAACAGGGTTATATCCTCCAGGCTTCTTCTTCCTGCTACTCTGCTTCCGCACGGATGCGATCAGCTAAATCCTTCGCCCAATCAAATTCACTGTAAATCTCTTCATACAAAGGCTGTGCTGCTTCTTCCATCTCAGCTGAAAACTCTTCTGAAGGAGCTGTAAACTTTAAGCCATTGTCTTCGAGGAATTTCTTATCTTCTTCATAGCTCTTCTCAAGGAGGTCAAATTCATAATCTGCAGCTTCTTTTGAGGCCTTTTCGATAATTTTCTGCTGCTCTTCCGTCAAACCGTTCCAAAAATTACTGTTGATAATATACAAGTTAGGGCTGAACATATGCTTTGATTCCAAAATATCGCTTTGTACCTCATACCAGCCGGATGCCCTAACTGTAGCAATTGGATTGTCCTGGCCATCAACTACTTTTTGCTCCATCGCTGTGAATACTTCAGAGATTGGGAGAGGAGTCACATTAGCGCCAAGTAATTTTCCCAGTTCAATATAGTTTGGTATATTTGGCATTCTTAAGCGAATTCCGTCAAGATCTTTTAAACTATCAATCGTTTTGTTTGAGGAAATCATTCTAAATCCATTTGCACTCCAGGCAAGAGGCTTTACACCATGTTCAGATTCAAGGTCTTCTGTCAATTCATCACCAATCGGCCCATTCAATACCTTTTTTGCATGGTCGAAATCTTTAAATAAGAATGGCCATTCCGGGGCGGCCATTTTCGGAATATCAGCCTGCATGATCAAACCTGGAATTCCCATTTCGATTGTCCCGTTGCGGACACCATCATAGAATTCTTTCTCGGCCCCCAATGTACTGTTCGGGTAAAGCTGAACTTCCAGCTCGCCGTTGGTTTCTTCTTCTACAATCGTTTTAAACTTTTCTTTCAATGCCACATTTTGGGGATGGTCCTCAGCAAAGTAATGTGCAACTTTGATTACCTTTTTCTTTCCTCCCCCATTTTCTCCTCCTGCTTCCTCCCCGCCGCAGCCGGTGAGGATTAAGAAGCTTGCAAGCGCGGTGGCTGCCAATCCAAATAACTTCTTGTTTTTCATCTTCATCTCCCCTTCGTTAGTTTTGCTGCAAATATCTAAAGTTGTTCATTGTCCTATAATATAAAACTGAGTTTTGTAATATACACAAAAAGGAAACAGCTATTCTCTTTATAAAAATGCTGTTTAATATCCGCTGAGCACTGATTTGCCCGTTTATAAGAACAGAAGTGAAATCTGCGGTATGACAATAATGATCAGCAGTGTGACTACCATTGCAAAGAAAAACGGCACAATCGCTTTAGATAGCTGTTCCAGTGTCAGGCCTGAGATCCCAGCACCCACAAACAGGTTTACACCAAGCGGCGGTGTTATAAAACCAATAGCCAGGTTTACGATCATAATAATCCCAAAGTGAATCGGATCGTAGCCTATCTGAAGGGCAACTGGCAGGAGTATTGGCGTTAAGATGATAATCGCTGCAATCGTGTCCATAAAACACCCTACAATTAAGAGCAATAAGGTAATGAGCATCATGATGATAAGCGGCTCGCTCGAAATGGAAATCATGGCTTCAGCGATTTGATTCGGAATTTGTTCAAGTGTCAATAACCGCCCAAATGCTGTAGCCGCTCCAACAATTACAAGCACAGAAGCTGTTGTTAAAGCAGAATCCACAAAAATCTGAGGCAAATCTTTGAATTTCAATTCTCTGTAAACAAAAACACTGACAATTAAACCGAAAACCACCGCAACTACGGCCGCTTCTGTTGGCGTAAAGATACCGCCGTAAATACCACCTAAAATAACAATCGGAATCATGAGAGCCCATTTAGCTTCCCAAAGAGCTGTTAAAATGCCCTTTAAGGTTGTCTTTTGGTCTGATCCAGTATAGCCCATTTTTTTTGAATGAAAGTAAGAATAGATCATTAAGCCAATTCCCACCAAAATTCCCGGGATGATTCCGGCAATAAACATATCTCCAATCGAAACACTGCCGGATACACCATAAATAACCATAGGAATACTTGGCGGAATAATTACGCCAATTGAACCGGCTGATGCAACAACCGCTGTTGCAAAGCGTTTATCATAACCTTTCTGGACCATGGCAGGAATCATAATCCCGCCAATCGCCGCAACAGTTGCAGGTCCTGAACCTGATATCGCTGCAAAAAACATACAGGTTACGATCGTTGCCATAGCAATGCCGCCTGTCTTATTCCCTACCATTGAATCAGCTACATTAAACAGCCGCTTGGATATTCCTCCCTTCCCCATGATTTCACCGGCGATAATAAAGTATGGAACTGCCAGCAGCGGAAAAGAGTCAACTGAGTTGGTTAATTCCTTCATCAGGAATTCAACTGGCATACTGCCGGTATATAAAATGGTGAATAATACGGCTAATCCGATTGCTATTCCTATTGGAACAGTTAAAAATAGAAATGCGGCAAATGAACCAAATAATACCCCCGCCATTCAGAATCTACCCCCTTTAAAATCTAGATCACATTTATATTTTGTTCAGCATCTTTTGGAAGTTCATGAGTTTTATCATAGTTTTTAATCGATATAATATTGCCTATGATATTTTGAATCAATCGGATGCCCGCAAGCCCCATGCCAACAGGTGGAGCAAGATATACAATGCCTGTCGGAATTTGAAGTGCAGGTGTTGTCTGTCCAAACATCAGCAGTTGGGATGCAATTCCGTAACCATAGAACACAACATATACGCAGAATACTAAAAAGAGGATATTAGAGATGAGTGAAAAATAAATTTTCGTTTTATCTTTAAAAAGAATGAGTGCGGCATCCACTTTAATATGGCGATGATGCTTGACAGCATAGCTGATACCGATATAGATCAGCCAGATAAAGCAGTACCGCGCAAGCTCTTCTGACCATGACAGTGAATTTGACATCACATAACGCATAAACACCTGTATAAAAATGACAGAAACCATGATAGCCGATAAAACGAATAGTATGTATTTTTCAAAGTTATCGTCCAGCCATCTTAGTACTTTTATCAAACTGATCGCCTCTCTTCTTCAAAAAGCAGCCGGCCATCGAGCGACAACCGGCTGCTCGTTTCAAATTTATTTTGCCTTATCAATCTCAGCAAGGAACTCGTCTACAATTTCAGCTCCGATTTTATCTTTGTATTTATCAATAACCGGCTTCACAGCTTCCTGGAACTTTTCAAATTCTCCCTCTTTGATTTCTGTAAAAGTCATTTCTTTCTTTAGCGTTTCAAGTGATTCGTCCGCTACTTCACGTGTACGCTCACGGTTAAACTTACCTGCTTCTACTGCTGCTTTCGAGATGATATCCTGTTGTTCTGCAGAAAGCTCTTCCCAAATCTTTTTGCTGAATAAGAAAATGAAAGGTGTGTACACATGATTTGTATTCGAAACATGCTTTTGTACTTCAGGATACTTACTTAACAATATTGTTGGATATGGGTTTTCCTGTCCGTCGATCGTCCCCTGCTGTAAAGCTGTAAATAATTCAGTGAATGCCATTGGAGTTGGGTTAGCACCAAGGGCTTTCCAGGCATCTAAGTGGATTTCATTTTCCATTGTGCGGATCTTCAATCCTTTAACATCCTCCATACCTGCAACAGGTTTTACATCGTTTGTTAAGTTACGGAAACCATTTTCCCACCAGGCTAAACCAACTAATCCCTGCTGATCAACCATTTCAAGCATCTTATCTCCAAAAGGCCCATCCAAAACCTTATCTGCCACTTCTTCATTTGGGACCGTGAATGGAAGGTCGAAAACACCATAAGCCGGTATAAAGTTTACAAGCGGTGAAGTAGATGGAATGGTCACATCAAGCGTACCGAACTGAAGCATTTCAATTGCTGAACGGTCATCGGCAATCTGGCCGGAATGATAGACTTCCACTGTTAAATCATCTGACTCTGCTTCAACCAGCTCTTTAAATTTCAAGGATGCCTCATATTCCGGATGCTTGTCATTGACCCCAATACTCACTTTGATTGTCCGCTTGCCCCCTTCTCCGCTGGCACTATCGGATCCTTTTTCAGAAGCGCCGGTTGAGTTTGATCCACCTCCGCATGCTGCCAACACCATCGTACTGAACATAAGAATGCTCAAAAATAAAATAGACAATTTCTTCATCAATCTTCCCCCTCAATATTTTTAAAAATGATAGTGACTCTTTGTTTGCGCTATCATTGGAAGTTCACAAAACTTTTTAATTTATAAAAACGCTTTCAAAAAATCATTAAATATTTTTAAGTTTATCACTCCTTTAAATCGTTTTGTTTTACATTATAAAACTCAGTTCTGTATTCGTGAACATATTTGTATTTTAACGTCAGCTTATTTTATTTGTCAAACTATTTTTTATATTCAAAAATGGTCGTGAAATTAAAACTATTTCAATAAAATGATTGGAGTTTATGATGCTATGAAGTATTAAAGGGAGAAAGGATTTAATGATATGCTGACAAAGCATTTTCAGAAAAAATTTTTCTGCATTATAATCTGGACCTATCTGGAAATCGCGGGCGATATATAGAGATTTTATATTTAAATTTTGCAACAAAAAAAACCAATGCCGGTCTCTCTGCCGGCATTGGCTTCTTATCTCCTAATATTAATCCTGAGGCAAAATCAATTTTGACCGCAAGTATGCGTTAATAAACGTATCCAGGTCTCCGTCCATAACTCCCTGGACATTACCTGACTCCGTGTTGGTACGGTGGTCTTTTACCATGGAATATGGGTGGAAAACATATGAGCGGATCTGACTTCCCCAGCCGATATCTTTTTGCTCACCGCGGATTTCGGCCAATTCAGCTTCCTGCTCCTCGATTTTCTTCTGGTAGAGCTTGGCTTTAAGCATTTTCATGGCATGTTCGCGGTTTTTGATCTGGGAACGCTCTGTCTGGCAGGTTACCACGACATTTGTCGGCAAGTGGGTGATACGGACAGCAGAGTCAGTTGTGTTGATATGCTGACCGCCGGCGCCGCTTGCACGGTATGTGTCGATTTTGAGATCTTCGGTACGGATATCAATTTCAATTTCATCATTGAATTCCGGCATCACTTCACAGGAAACGAATGAAGTATGGCGGCGTCCTGATGAATCAAATGGTGAGATCCTGACAAGGCGGTGCACGCCTTTTTCAGCCTTCAAGTAGCCGTAAGCGTTATGTCCCTTGATGCTAAGCGTAACACTCTTGATCCCCGCTTCATCTCCCGGCAGGTAATCCAGGGTTTCAACCTTGAAGCCTTTCTTCTCTGCCCAGCGTGTGTACATGCGAAGCAGCATGCTGCCCCAGTCCTGTGATTCGGTTCCGCCTGCACCCGGATGCAGTTCAAGAATGGCATTGTTTTTATCATATTCTTCGCTTAAAAGAAGCTGAAGCTCAAAGTCGTTCAGGCGTTTTACCAGGTCCTTAAGCTCTTCCTCAAGATCAGCCTGTAATTCTGCGTCGCTCTCTTCTTTTACGAGTTCATAAGTTAATTCCAGATTCTCAAACACTTCGTATAAATCGTGGAATTCAACTACCTGGTCTTTCAGTGAGTTTGATTCGCTGATCACAACCTGTGCCGCCTGCTGATCATCCCAGAATCCTGGCTGCAGCATGACATCGTCAAGCTCAGCAATGCGTGCCTCTTTGTTTTCTAAGTCAAAGAGACCCCCTAAAGTCCGCTAAAATCTTAGCTGTTTTTTCAAGTTCATTGCGAATATCTGCTAATTCCATTTTGGTCACCTCAAAAATTATTTTTTCCTATTATAGCGTGATTATCTGTAAAAGCCTATACCAGCATATGCCTATACAAGCTTTTTCCAAAGAGCGAAGCCGGCAAAGCTATTGCCGGCTCGGGTGTTTATTTTAAGCGAGAAATAAATTTTTACGTCGATAACTGTCTAGCT
>NZ_NPDG01000034.1:0-2836 GCF_002272225.1 Bacillus sp. 7894-2 | reverse complement strand
CCGCTTTTCTATTCTGCTCCACAGCAGTTCTTATATTTCTTGCCGCTGCCGCAGATGCATTGGTCGTTGCGTCCGACATCCATCTGTTTAACGACAGGTTTTTTCTTAACCTTTTCACCGTCTTCTTTCGGGTTGACGGCCTGGCCTTTGGCCACTTCCTGGCGCTCGAGGTTGTTGCGGATTTCAGCTTTCATGATGTACTTGGCTACATCCTCTTCAATGGATGCAATCATGTTTTCAAACATGGCAAAGCCTTCTCCCTGGTACTCACGGAGCGGATCTGTCTGGCCATACGCACGCAGATGGATTCCCTGGCGAAGCTGATCCATTGCGTCGATGTGATCCATCCACTTGGAGTCAACGGCACGAAGCACGATAACTTTCTCAAATTCACGCATCTGCTCAGGGCTAAGCATTTCTTCTTTTTCATTATAGCGTTCTTTAACCTTGGCAAAAATGGTTTCGGCGATTTCCTCTGTATCTTTGCCGCGGATGTCATTTACAGTAAGATCACCTTCATTCAGAAGGTTGCCATTTACATAGTCAATGATACCCTGCAGGTTCCAGTTTTCCTCATCTTCATGCCCTGGTGCATATCCTTCTACATTGCGCTGGATGCTGGTCATGATCATCTTTTCTACAATCTCTCTCAAGTTCTCAGACTCCAGAACTTCGTTACGCTGACCATAAAGAATCTCACGCTGCTGACGAAGAACATCGTCGTAAGAAAGAAGCTGTTTACGGGCATCGAAGTTGTTGCCCTCAACGCGTTTTTGCGCAGATTCCACAGCTCTTGAAACCATTTTACTCTGGATTGGCTGAGTGTCATCCATTCCAAGGCGTTCCATCATCGATTTCATATTGTCAGAACCGAAGCGGCGCATCAATTCATCTTCCATGGAAAGGTAGAATTGCGTGACACCCGGATCTCCCTGACGTCCGGAACGTCCGCGGAGCTGATTATCAATACGTCTGCTTTCATGACGCTCTGTACCAATAACGCAAAGACCGCCAATTTCCTTTACACCTTCACCTAGCTTGATATCCGTACCGCGACCTGCCATGTTTGTGGCAATCGTTACAGCACCCTGCTTACCGGCATCCAGGATAATTTCCGCTTCACGGCCGTGGTTCTTTGCATTTAGGACGTTATGCGGAACACCTTTTTTGCTCAGGTATTTAGAGATGATTTCAGATGTTTCGATCGCCACTGTACCGACGAGCACAGGCTGTCCTTTTTTATGACGCTCGGCAATATCTTCTACGACAGCACGGAATTTGCCATCCATTGTGGCATAAATTAAATCTGCTCTGTCGTCACGGGCGATCGGACGGTTTGTCGGAATCACCACAACATTCATATTGTAGATATTTCGGAATTCCTCTTCTTCCGTTTTCGCCGTACCAGTCATACCGGCGAGCTTTTCGTACATACGGAAATAGTTCTGGAAGGTAATAGTAGCAAGGGTCATGCTTTCGTTCTGGATTTCAAGGCCTTCCTTCGCTTCGATCGCCTGGTGAAGCCCATCGCTGTATCGGCGGCCCTTCATCAGACGGCCGGTAAATTGGTCAACGATGACAATTTCATCATCCTGAACGACATAATCGACATCCAGGTGCATGCTGGAATGTGCCTTTAGTGCCTGTGTAATATGGTGGTTAAGTGCAACATGCGAAATGTCGAAAAGGTTATCGATTCCAAAAGCCTTCTCTGCTTTTGTCATCCCTTCTTCAGTCAGCTGCACGCCTTTTGTTTTTTCATCATACGTAAAATCTTCGTCTTTTTTCAGGCGGCTGACAAACGCATTGGCCTGAATATAAAGCTGTGTAGACTTTTGGGCTGAGCCGGAAATGATCAGCGGTGTACGCGCTTCGTCAATAAGAATGGAGTCAACCTCATCGATTACAGCATAGTGAAGAGGACGCTGGACCTTCTGCTCTTTGTAAAGAACCATGTTATCGCGAAGGTAATCAAACCCAAGCTCATTGTTAGTGCTGTATGTGATGTCAGCCGCATAGGCAGCCTGTTTTTCTTCTTTGGAAAGACCGTTTAAATTAAGACCAACAGTCAGGCCAAGGAATTCGTAGAGCTGACCCATTTCAGTGGCGTCACGGCTTGCGAGGTATTCGTTGACCGTTACTACGTGCACGCCTTTTCCTGTTAAGGCATTAAGGTAAACCGGCATAGTTGCAGTCAGAGTTTTACCTTCACCCGTTTTCATCTCGGAAATGTTTCCGTCATGAAGGGAAATCCCCCCCATTAACTGAACCGGATATGGATATAAGCCAAGAACGCGCTTCGCTGCTTCACGGACAACCGCAAATGCTTCAGTCAGCAGATCATCAACTTTTTCGCCCTTTTGATAGCGGGCTTTGAATTCTTCCGTTTTCTCGCGCAGCTGCTCGTCCGATAATTTTTCCATATCAGATGCAAGGGCATCGATTTCTTCTGCCATTTTGGTGAGGCGTTTTATTTCGCGTTTATTTTGATCAAACACTTTATTTAAAATCCCAAGCATTAAAAACGCTCCTTTATGTTGGATATGGCAGCTCTTTATCCAGGGCTGGACATATCTGATTTCATAGTTAATATCATTGCACAGGTAGTAATAAATTCGCTATTTCCCGGCAGAATCCTCCCATGAAAATTCACATTATTTCTTATTAATATTACCACTTTGAGAGGGGGGTGACAACTTATGCCGCATGCGGGGTTAATCGAGGGCGTTTAAGTTTGATGATAGGGGTGTTGGTTTCGGGTCGGCGGCTGGGTGCGGAGTTAGCTTGGGTTCTGACTCAGGATGGCTTTTTACCAGGGCTGTGTCCGAAGTTGGGC
>NZ_NPDG01000033.1:0-128950 GCF_002272225.1 Bacillus sp. 7894-2 | reverse complement strand
TTGGGTTCTGACTCAGCTTCGCTTATTACCGAGAGCTGTGTCCAAGATGGCTCCGATCAGACACAGATCACATTCCCACTAAAATAAAAACAGAGAGCAGCAATGCTCTCCATTTTACGAATTCGACAATTCTATCAGTTCTATAATGGTTTTCTCGACTGCATCGTAAATCTCGCCATAATAAGTGGAAACCCGGTTGGCATTGATGCCGTATAACTCTCCGAATTCTTTCTGAGTGAAGTTTTCCTTTACAGGAGCTATTGTACTTACAAGGTATCGGAGGCCGGCAACATAGTTATCAGGCTTTTTAACCTGTTTGCCGGTTTTCTTGAGGTACTCCATCCAAAGTGAAATTCCCATGCCGATCAGCCATGGCTCTTCATCGGCTTTTATCATGTCGTCCCGGAACATGCTGGCAACCTGCTCTGCACCCTTAGTTGGCCAGTCGAAATTGTCCATATTTGGACCCGCTAATGCTTTTGGCGTGTCATTCATAAGGTCAATGAGGAATTCAGCCAAGTATTCTTCAGGATTCTCATATCCAGATTCTTCGAAGGAATACTGGATGTAGTCTGCAAACTTCGCAGAGTTCTCTCCCGGCAGGTCAAATATAGCAGGAAATGCCACATACTCTTCTCCATAAGGAAGCAGCATGGCAAAGGCAAAGTTACCTTTCTTAACGTCCATATCACCAAATAGGGAGACATTGTAAACCTTCCCGGTCAGACAATCCTCGATAACTGCTTTGTCTTCAGTCACTTCAATTAATTTTCCAGCTGCAGCTTTACTGTCCTCCCACGATTTCAAAATGTTTTTTAAGCGGGGGCGCGTGACGGCTGGCAGCTTAGAATGAATGAACTCATCCATGATGGAGTCCATATCTTCCAACGTTCCAAAAAGAACGTACCAGAAAGAGTGCACAAATTCATAAAACTCTTTTTCCTGCGGTTCAATGTCTTCAAGTATATCCAGAAGGTCCTTGAAATCCTCTTTCATGTCTTCCGCAAAATGAGTAAGTGCAAAGACCCTTGCTTCCTTTTGAAGCTCAAGAACTTCGTGATTCAATACATCCTTAATCGAAACGGCATCCCTGCTGCCGCAGCATTTTTTATATTTTTTTCCGCTCCCGCATGGGCACGGTTCGTTTCTGCTTACTTTTACTGTTGACATCTTCTAAATCTCTCCTACCAAATTCGTTTAACTATACTATCCTAACATTTATCAGCCGTTTAGGCATTAATCAAGAGGATTTTAACATTTGGCAGGTTAAGGAAGCTTAAATTCCAGCTAATCTGAACCCAAAGAAAAAACGAAGAGCTCCCTCTCCGTTTCAAAGTTTTTTCATATACACCAAAACATCCAAGTCAATCTTCCCCGCTTCCTGCTCGCGGACTTCGAAGTTTTCGGTATGAATAAAGGCAGTCAATGCTTTCAATAGCTGTTCATCACCCTGACCAGCCTTTAAATAATCGAGCCGAGTTAATTCGCGAACAAGTTCCTCTTTTATCTCACCTTCAATGGCCGTAATCCGTTCAGCCTTTGACGGTGCAAAATAGAGCTGCTGCAGATGATAAATCCGAATCAGCTCGGTAATCGGCTCGGAATGGTCGTCGACCCTTAAGTCTATGTAGCGGTCATTAAATCCTCCGTATCCGCCAGCTTCTTTCACAACAAGAAGGGCTGCGGATTGCTGGCCGCGGCTGTCACCGCCGGCTGCCTGGCCTGAATTCAAGGCGGCGAGCAGGCGCTCAGCCAGAGTGCCGTCTGTTGAGATAAACGTCTGGCCCATTGCCTCAACCGTTTTTTCATCCACAAGGATATTGCCCTGCGCGGCAAAGTGAGGACCTATCATGCCTCCAGCCCAATTATAGCAGCCTTCTCCTGTGAACGTTGCCGGATTTCCCATGCTATCCAGCAGTCCGACCTGGCGGAGCTCTTTTTCGGGATCATCTTTAGTAATGATTTCAAGCGTTTCCTCGGCAGTTTTCCCCTCTTCCATCAATTGCAACGCACGCGGTCCATATGAAGTATTGGCGTATGACTGAGTCGCAACCGCTCCAATACCTGCTTTTGCAAAAGGCACTACTGCACCGACTCCAAGAAATTTCGATTGAACCGCAATTCCCCATTCTTTTTCTTTCGGATCGTATCCGATTATGGAAAATGTCATATAATCCCTCCTCTATCCTAAAACAAGTCCTCCATATACGAGAGCTCCAGCAATCACATAAGCCGGATGAACCTTAAGCCTTTCCATTAAAAAGAAGCTAACCAGCCCGATGAAAAGTGTCTGCCAGATGCCGGCACCTTCGTATGCTGAAAATACGAAATCATACGTCATGATGCCAAGCAGAACAGCGATAACCGGCCGGATATAAGTAGTCATTCGTTTGACGCGCGGCGATTCCTTATATTTCATAAGAAGTCCGAGCAGGGTAATCATCAGGATCAAGGATGGAGCAACAGTGGCGAATACCCCCACGATGGCCCCGAGGATTCCTCCCTGTTCATATCCGATATAACCGGCCATTTTTGTGGCAATCGGACCGGGCAGTGCATTAGCCATTGCCAGCATTTCACTGAATTCATTTGTGGTGAGCCATTCATAATTGTCGACCACTTCATTCTCAACCAGCGGAATGGATGCCGGTCCCCCGCCGTATCCGAGAATCCCTGGAATGAAGAATGCCAAGAAGATCTGAACATAAATCATGCGAGATTCCTCTCCTTTTTTGCTTCATTTTTATCCGCTTTATCTTTTTTCAGGAGAGCCGCTGTCAGCAAAACAAAAATGATAATCGCAGGATGAATATTAACGAATTCAAGAAGAACTATGCTTACGCCTACAAAAAGGAGTGTCCAGCCCCAGCCCAGAGATGATTTCGAGGACTTTTTAACAAAATCCCAAGTAAGAGTTGCCAGCATCACGGCCACAACTGGAACGACTGCCTTTGTCATGCCTGCTACCCATGGCTGGTCTTTGAATGTATTTAATGCGGTAAGAAGAATAATCATAAGGACAATTGTTGGTACCATTGTTGCTGCAAGTGCAGTGACCATGCCAAGAAATCCGCCAACACGATAGCCGATATAGCCGGCCATTTTTGTGGCAATCGGGCCTGGGAGTGCATTCCCGAGAGCCAGCACATCGCCGAATTCATCCGTATCCATCCATTTATATTTATCAACAACCTCTTTATGGACAAGCGGAATCGACGACGGGCCTCCGCCATAACCGAGGATGCCTACTCTAAAAAAAGCCATAAAGATGTCAAGCTGCTTCATGATGCCTCCACCTCTTTCGTTGTTATCATCGGTACCAGGTACCTATACCACTACTAGACCAGTTGGGTAACACTGCCTCCGTCTCCGCAAAAAGCAGATGAAGGAGCGGCTTTTGTGTGGTCCGCTCCCCTATACCTTTTATATGGTTATTTTACTCTTATATGCGTGCTGCTTCCTCACTTTTTATTACCAGGCTGCAATCGACCCGTCTGTTCGCGCTTCGGTTCCGCCCATAAGCACACCTGTTTTCGGGTCACGCCAGATAATTTGGCCGCGGCCGAATCCGCCGGTATCAACGGTTACCTCGATTTGATGGCCTTTGCGCACCAAAGCCTGGGCAATGTGATTAGGGAAATGAGGCTCCACCTGGACCTTTTTCCCTTCAATCCACTGCCATCTTGGCGCATCAAGGGCAGCCTGCGGGTTCAGGTGGAAATCCACTGTATTCATGACCACCTGCATATGCCCCTGCGGCTGCATATAGCCGCCCATCACACCGAACGGTCCAACCGCTTCTCCGTCTTTTGTCAGGAAGCCAGGAATAATCGTATGATATGTTTTCTTGCCCGGCTTCAGTGCATTATGGTGCTCGGGATCAAGAGAAAAGTCATGTCCGCGATTCTGAAGGGCAATTCCCGTTCCAGGGACGACAAGGCCTGAACCAAAGCCCATATAATTGCTTTGGATGAAGGAAACCATATTGCCTTCGCTGTCTGCAGTCGCTAGATACACAGTACCTCCGCGCGGCGGCTGATATGGCTCAGGTGTTACGGCCTCCTCGCCAATCTCACTGCGGCGGGATTCACCGTACTCCTCTGAAAGCAATTCTTCAGCTGTCACTTTCATTTCAGCCGGATCTGTAATAAATGCCTTGCCGTCTGTGAAAGCTAACTTCATCGCTTCGATTTGTTTGTGATAGGTATCCGCTGTTTCTTTATCGCCGAATTCAAAGCCTTTAGCAATGTTTAAACCCAGAAGAGCCACAAGCCCCTGGCCGTTCGGCGGGATTTCCCAGACATCATAGCCGCGATAGTTTACTTTGATGGGGTCCACCCATTCAGCCTTGTAATCTGCAAGGTCTTCTTTTGATAAAAAAGCATTGTATTTTTTTGAAAAAGCATTGATTTTACCAGCGATCTCCCCGCGGTAAAAGCTTTCGCCGTCTGTTTCGCCAATGGCTCTTAAAGTGGCTGCATGGCCTTCAGAACGCCAGACCTCGCCAATTTCAGGAGCCCGTCCATCCGGAGCAAAGGTTTCAAACCAATGCTGGAATTCGTCATCCGTCAGTATCTGCTTAAACTTTTTATAGGCATACTGCCAGTACTTGCCGAGGATCGGTGTTAACGGATAGCCATTTTCCGCATAGTCAATAGCGGGCTGAAGGACTTCTTTTAACGGAAGCCTGCCGAATCGCTTGGAAAGCTCAGCCCAGGCGGATGGAGCACCAGGCACCGTAACCGGCATCCAGCCATGCGTCGGCATCTTTTCAAAGCCTCTTTCCTTTAGAGCTTCTATGCTAATGGACTTTGGTGCAGGACCGCTTGCATTCAAACCATGCAGTTCCCCTTTCGTCCAGACGAGGGCAAATGCGTCGCCCCCGATTCCGTTGGATGTCGGTTCAACCACGGTAAGAGCAGCCGCTGTAGCGATTGCTGCATCTATAGCATTTCCGCCTTTTTTCATGATATCTAGTCCAGCCTGTGCCGCCAGCGGCTGAGACGTTGCGACCATGCCATTGTTTGCCATGACGGTCGTTCGCTGGGATGGGTATGGGTGGTGTTGGAAATCAAAATTCATGGAGTTCACCTCTGTATTAAAGTGTTAAAATAGTTAATTCTGATTATAACAAATTATTTAAAAATTATGTTGGTATTTATTTCGGAAAACTAAACTATTTTGAAATATTGACAAAATAGGAAATATCCAATATGATGTACCTATAAATTGAATAGTTTCTCCTAAAGGGGAGTAGCTTTTACAGCAGAGTCGTCATTACGGAGCAGTTGCTCTCGGCTTTGTTGGCAATTTCAACAATTGTTAGCAAGACCTTTACCAAATATGGTAGAGGTCTTTATTTATGGGCCTTTACCACCGCGGTAAAGGCCCTTTTTATATACGAGCCCGCACCGCAGAACGTTTGACTTTATAAAATGGAGGAATAGGTAGAAGGAAAATTGCCTGAAACTTTATCATTAATTGCACGTAAAGAAGGAAACAGCAAAACTGTGGTGTGAGCGAGCAGCTCCCCCCTATATAAAATTAGAGGAGAGATCTTTGTTGATTTTACGAAAATATATGTCAATGCTTGGAATAGGCTCTGCGAAAATTGATCTGCAGCTTCCAAAGCTTCAATATTCACCCGGGGAAAATGTGAGCGGAATCTTCCTAATTGAAGGAGGAACCATTGAGCAGCAGATCAAGCGGATTGAGTGTGACCTGGTTATGACATCGCCTGAGGATGAGAAGGAGGAAGTGATCGGGACAGCTACCATTCTTTCCACCAAAGTCATTGAATCAGAAGAAACCAACAAAATGGACTTTAACTTTCAGCTGCCTGAAGATATTCCCTGCTCTGCGCCTGACCGGATTTTTCAATTTAAAACAAGATTAATTTTTAACGAAGGCGTCAAAAGCGCCGATCTGGATAAAATTACGATAATTCAATAACCCTTTCCAAGGAGGAAAAAACGAGTGTAAACTATCCCCTCTTAACCTATATAAATTATATAAAGAGGAGATTCATACCTAATTGAACACTTTGCAAAAGTGGCTAATTCTATTTACATTTTGAAGCATACTTGAAACAAGCTATCTATCAGCTGCCTCACTTGAGGTGAAAAACCCGCCGCGCATTCAGGTGGCAGCTCCCATTCAGCGAATGAACTAGAAAAAGGTGAACGAAATGAAGTTTCTCAAACGCATCAAATTTGTCTTTAAATTTTGGAAGTTCCTGCCCTTCCTGAGGGATTACTTTCTCTCAAGGGAAGTATCAGCCGGTAAAAAGCTTTTTCCTGTTGCGGCCGGGCTTCTTTATATCCTTCTGCCGCTCGATCTTGTTCCAGACTTCCTGTCAATCTTCGGATTTACGGATGATATTGTGATTACATCGTTTGTCCTTCAGCAAATGGTGAAGATGGCTCCGGAGTCGTTGAAGGAGAAATATAAGGTGCTGGAGGAATGATGCTTTTGAAGCCTGTTTCATACAGGCTTTTTTATTTTGCTATTTTTCAAGAAAGGTCTGACTTCATACTTAAGACCTCCTTCTTTCTGCCGATATTATGTAAGGCGAAAAATTACAACTTGGAGGTCTACCTTGAAAAAACTATTACCTTTCCTGCTGGTGTTCAGCTTACTTTTAGCAGCCTGCTCTGCTGAACAAAGCACAAACCAACATAAAGAATATAAAATTGGCATTCTCTTATCAGACACCGGACTTGGAGATGAGTCTTTTAACGACTCTGCATTCAGAGGCCTGGAGAAAGCCCGAGATGAGCTGGGCATCCTGTTTGATTACAAAGAAGCACCTGACGGAAATTTTGAAAAGCCGCTTGATGAGCTGGTCAAAAAAGATCATGACCTGATCATCGGACTGGGTTTCACAGCACAGGAAGCTCTTGAAAAAACGGCAGAGAAATACCCTGACAAGCAATTTTTGCTGATTGACGCTGTTTCCGAGCTTGATAATGTGGTCTCACTTACGTTTAAGGAGCATGAAGGCAGCTTCCTTGTCGGAATGCTCGCTGCCATGACAAGCAAAACAGGCAAACTGGGATTTATCGGCGGTGTTGATGTGCCTGTCATCCACCATTTTGAAAATGGATTTGTACAAGGAGCTAAACACTTCAATCCGAAAATTGAAGTTCTGACGGAATACGCCGGAAGTTTTGGAGATGCCGCTCTCGGCGGGAAAATTGCCGAGAAACAAATTGCTGCAGGTGCCGACTTTATTTACCCCGCTGCCGGATTCACCGGTTTTGGCGCATTGAAGAAAGCCGAAGAAAAAGGCGTGCTTGCAGGCGGTGTCGATTCCGACCAGTATTTTGTTGCAGAAAAAGCCGTTGCCACCTCGATGGTCAAAAACATCGATATTGCTGTTTTTAACCTGGCGAAGGAATTAACGGAAAACGGAAAAATCGAAGCTTCATCTTATGTATGGGGACTGGCAGAAGACGGTGTCGGCCTTTCTGAGATCCGGGTCGTCACCTTAACAGAAGAACAGAAAGCTGCATTAAAAAAAGCAACCGAAGACATAATCAATGGAAAAATCACAGTAAAAGCTGAATAAAGGAGTTACAACATGACATTACGAAAACGCCTCATTATTGTCACGCTGATCCCGCTCGCACTCTCGGTCAGCATGATCGGCTTTATCATTTACCAAACATTGAACATCCAAAGCTCCGCTAAAGATGATGTGGAACTCCTTCTGAAAGTGAAGGACCTGGAACAAAGCCTGGTGGTGACAAGCCAGTCCCTTGCCAACTTTACATACAATTCAAGTGACGCCAACAAGGACCAGGCACTCACCATGATGACAGAAGTTCAGGATAACCTGGCTTCCCTCTCTTCGGTTGTCACAGTACCCGAGCATAAGAAAATCATCGGCAGCATTGAAGGAAAGTATGCAGAACTATCGAAAGTTTCCACTGAAGCCTTCAACAAGGGAAACAAAGCGGAAATCAAGCGCCAGAGCATCCGGATTTCCGGCATATTAAATGATATGCACCTTTTAAAGAAGCGCACAAATGAATGGTATGAAGGCATTCTTCAGGAAACCAGCCAGAAAATCGCCTTTATCACAAATTCTTCCCTCATAGGAAGCCTGCTGCTCATTCTTTTATCAGCTGTATTCTCATGGATGGCAGCCCGAGGAATTACAAAGCCAATCAATGCGATTGTGGAAAAAGCAGAGAAAATTTCGGAGGGCGATTTAACAGCAGACTTATCACAGCTCATCTTTAAAGAAAACAGCCGCTATGAAGTGGATAAACTTACCGAAGCTTTTTCTAAAATGGTTGTGAACCTGAAAGGAACCGTGCAATCCATAGAAGAGGTCAGCCAGAATGTAAAAGGATTTGCCGGGGATGTGGCTTCCTATATGACCAGCTTAAATGAAAGCAGCAGCCAGGTGGCCATTTCAACGGATGAATTGGCGAGAGGCAGCCAGTCCATTTCTGAAGACGTTCAGGCAACAGCCGAGTTAATGAGTGTGATGGGTGAGCAATTTTCCGCTGTCCATCAGTCGAGTGCCGAGAGTGCTGTGCAAAGTACACAGGCATTGGAATCTGTTCACCAAGGACGGGTGTCTTTAGAAAAACAAATGAAACTTGCTGACGAGATTTCCAGTTCGTCTAACCATATTAGAAGTTCAGTCAGTGAATTTGCCCAGTTCACTAAGGAAATTGAAGGGGCAGCTAACACGGTAAAAGGTATTGCGGATCAAACCAATCTGCTGGCATTAAATGCAGCAATTGAAGCAGCCCGTGCCGGTGAAGCCGGTAAAGGATTTGCCGTTGTGGCAGAAGAAGTCCGGAAGCTGGCCGATTCTTCTTCCAAAGCAACCGATCTGATTGCCTCAATGGTCAGCAACATCCAAAATGGCATCAGCAATATTTACAATGCCACCGAGCAGGGACATGACCTTTCAAAGGAGCAATCCCAGTCGATGATCGAGACGGAACAAGTCTTTGAAACCATTTCTGAACATGTATCCGGCATACACAGCCATTTTGAAAAACTAGTTGAAGATATGAAGAGCTCAAGTGAGATGAGTCAGCAGGTCATAAGCGCTGTAGAGAACATTTCGGCAGTAACTGAAGAAACCGCTGCCGGGACTGAGGAAATCTCAGCTTCAACAGAGGAGCAGCTTCGCGCGTTTGAGCAGGTTATGGTGAAGGTGGAGCAGCTGAAGGAAATGACTGGTGTGATGGAGAGGGAATTGGAGAAGTTTACGGTTTAGTTGCGTGTTTTGAAAGTGTCGATTTAGGTGAAGATGTGGACGCTGCAAATAGATCGCGGAAACCTGCAAATAGAAGAGCGATTTTCGCAAATAGAGCTTGATTTCTGCAAATAGAACGGAGAATTTGCAAATAGCAGGTCATATCCTGCAAATAGCCCAACAGTGAACCCGCACCAAACGAAAACCCCGCCTCAGCAGCGGGGTTTTCACGTTTTATTATTGCGCTTCAATCAGACCATAGCGGCCATCTTTACGCTTGTACACAACATTCGTTAAATTAGACTCTGCATTCGTGAACACGTAGAAGCTGTGGCCTAGCATGTTCATCTGCAGGATCGCCTCTTCACTGTCCATCGGCTTCAGGTCAAAGCTCTTCTGGCGGACAACTTCAAGATCGTTATCCTCCTCATCCAGTTCAGGTGGCTCTGCCTCGTTTTCCAACGCTGCAAACACAGCTGTCAGATTGCCTTTTTCGCGAAACTTGCGGTTCACTTTTGTTTTATGTTTGCGGATTTGACGCTCCAATTTATCGGTAATCAGATCAATCGCTGCATACATATCATCATGATCTTCCTCTGCACGAAGAACCAGGTTCGGCATCGGAATCGTTACTTCCACTTTAGAACGGTTATTGTTATACGTTTTTAAGTTTACATGTACATTTGCATCAGGAGTTTCAGTAAAATACCTTTCTAATTTCGCAATTTTCTTCTCTACGTACTCTCTAATTGCTGGAGTTACCTCAATGTTTTCACCACGAATGTTGTAATTCATACGTGAACTCCTCCTTCTCATTATACAATGACAGCCTTTTCATTAGCGTTACTGTGAAAATCACCAGTAATGTCTGAAAAGGAAATGCCTAGTCTTAAAAGTATATTAAGACTATGTATTTATATTTCTATTTTACCCCTAAAAACTCCTGCTGAAACTGGTAAAAAGATTGAGAATATTTGTCGAATTGGTGACTTATATAAAAAATGAGCAGCTGATTTCACTGCTCATCCTTTTATATCAATATGTCCGCCCAAATGGGGCTGGGCTGCGTTCTGGAGAGTCTTTACCTGAGACCCGCTCATCATCTTATTAATGAATTCTGCATTTCCTTCTGCCTGGTCCATGGCTTTTTTCATAACTGAGATGGATGCCTGCTGCTGGACCTGGCCTTGGGATAAGGCCATAGAAATTAAGGGGATATCCAAGTGAACACCTCCGAAACTGTTACCATATTCAGGATTGGATATATGGGTTTAACTCCTGCTGAATGTTATTATGCCACTGCGTAAATGCAGGATAGAGCTTTTTCGAGATGATCTCCTGTCTAACAGGAAGATCATCGAAGTTCTGAATAAGCAGTTCAGCCTGATCGGCTACTGTACTGATATCCGCGAGAGCTTTAAGCATGGGCTGATTGTCTTGAACAAGCTGGCTAAGCTGTTCATGGGCTGAAGCAACTTGAGGAAATGCCTGAAAAATATCACCGAGAAGCCGTTCTCCCTCTGTTTTACTGAAATCGCTAAAGCTCTTTACGATATAATCAAATGCTTCATCTATGGTATATAAAAGATCGCTGTATTCCTTCAGGAAAAGGTATTGCTCTTCGGTAAAAGTTAACAATGTTAGTCACCTATTTTCTTTTATCATAAAACATGCCGTCAGTCGCTATGGATTGATAGGGATTAGCATATTTTCCGGTTGATTCCTTTTTAACGCTTAAGTCTTTGATGTCTTTTTGGATAAACAGCTTTTCCCTTGTCATGAGCTGGGTGACTTTTGCATTAAGGCTGATGAGCCTGGCTCCCAGGTCCTTTTCGGCGTCTGTATATGGAGGTGCCATGCCAGCCATTGCCTGCTGGCGGTTCTTAAGCAGCATTTCTACCTGATCAATTTTCGCATCACGGTCAATTCCGGTATCTTCAAGTAATGCTATTAGCTTTTGTGTGGCATCATAGAAGGTTTGTACCGAACTCACTACACTGTACCACCCTGCGAGAACTGCTTCTGGCGGTTCACCTGAATGACTTCCTTCCAAGTATCCCGGAACTCGGTCACCAGGCCTTCTACCTCATCCAGTATGGAAGCATCATTTTTAATGTTAGCTTCCATCAATCTGCGATTCATGAAGTCGTATAAAGACATCATATTTTTAGAAACTTCGATGTCCATATTTAATGTAACCATCAGCTCCTGAATAATAGATTGAGCCTTTTGGATATTGGTGTTTTTCAGTTCAATATTCTTTTCTTCAATGGCTTTCTTTGCCTGATGAATAAACTTAAGGCACCCGTTATATAGCATCAGCGTCAGCTCTCCCGGAGATGCGGTATTCACTGAGTTCTGCTGGTAGGATTGGTATGGATTGCTTATTGCCATTTGTAACACTCCTTTTTCTTACATGCCGCTGCTAAATTGGTTCATAAGGAACATGGATTGCTCATTGGAACGCTGAATCGCTTTTTCCATGGCGGTGAATTGGCGCCAGTAGCGGTCTTCAACCTGCTTTAATTTATTTTCAAAGCTATCAATCCGCTTGCCTACATCATTCAGTTCCCTGCCGATGGTAAACTGCTGATTGGTTGAGAAGCTATTTCCGGCTTTTGTCTTTAATTTATCCATTGCAGCGTTCACCGTATCATATAGCCTGTGGGCAATCCCTCTCTGCCCGTCTGTCTGCCCTTCCCCTCTAAAAAGATTTTCAACAGACACAGGATCATCTTCGATTGCTTTTTTCAGGGCGGCTTCATCAATTTCAAGCTTACCGCCTTCTAAATAATTACTGGTCGTTTTAATGCCGATACTGGCCAGCTGATTATAAAGCGGAGAAACAAGATCATTCGATACAGGCTGGTAAAAATTCATCCGCATCCCTGATAAAACAGACTGAAGCGTAGAGTCCTTGCGCAGGAGACCGCTTTTCGCCCGCTCTTCCCATTGCTCCTGCTGCTTGTCCGATAGCTGCTCACGCTGTTCATCGGTCAACGGGGTGTAGCTTCTATAGCGCTCTTCACCCGTTTTTTTCTGGATTTTATCAATCATTTCATTGTATTTATCCACAAATGCCTTGATATTATCAAACACTTTTGTAGAATCATTGCTGACATTGATGCTGACCGGCTGATCTTCAAACGTCTGCTTAAGGGTAAAGGTGACACCATTAACTTCAAATGTGTTTGAGCTCCGATTGGTAGCCAATCCATTAATCACAAATTCAGCGTTTCTTCCTTCTTCTTTGACCGCAGCCCCTTTAAAGCGCAGAACATCATTCAGAAAGCTTCCGCTTGTCGTGATCTCAGCCCCGCCTTGATTAAAATCACCCGTCTCTGTGCGGGTCATCGTCATTTGGCCAGTAGCACTGTCAAAGAACATATTGACACCAGAACTTGAAGCATTGACTTTACTGATGACATTATTCAGAGACTCACTTCCAGAAATAAGGAAGGAGTCATGACGCTCTCCTTTAGAGGTTGACGTATCGACTGAAAAAGCAGTGTATTTGTGGTCATACGCAATCTCCAGAGTCATCGTTGTGTCAGATCCATCTGCCGGTTTTTGCATATCAGAATTAAACGTGATTTTCCCTGTTTCGTAGTTAAGGGTACCTACCACTTTATTGGCATCATCGAGTATTTCTCTTTCGCCATTCACGATATTGCCCATTGAAAAAGTTTTCTCAGTGGTCGTTCCGGAAGTGGTTTCCTTAATCTTAATGCTTTTCACTTCGTTCAAGGCACCCTGAGCCAATTGAATGGAGGAAGTGCTGCTTGAAATAGCGTGCGAACCCGTTCGCTCAGTGGCAATGTAATCAATCTTTACGACACTCCCCTTTGCAGGTTCCTTACCGAATTGCATTGTTCCATCTTCTTTTACCAGCACTTCATTCTCTTTTAAGGGACGGTTCGCCGCACTCAGTTCTGCCTCACTCAGCGCATTAAACCCTACTCCATTAACTTTTACACTCCAGGAACTGATTTCACTAAGGTCCACTTTGGACATATCACCGAAGCTAATAGCTGCTGGATCGGTCACGTTTAAACTTTTATTTAAAACGGCACCATTTTTCCAAGCACTACCGACAGTGTTTCCACCTAAATCTGTATGATTGCCTGTATACATAAAACTGCTTTCCTGTGCATATAGGCTTTTACTTGGGTCTAAGGACTTCCCATCCGCAGAAATGCTGCCGCCATTCACTCGAGTCTCAGCACTTGCCAGCTGTGTTACTTTTGAAATCGAGTAAGAAGACTGGCTGGCTGCACCGCTTGCTGTGGCAGTTACCATTGCTTCATTTGAAGAAGTTGTCAGACGTGAGCGATAACGTGTAGTCAGCTTCATCTGCGTCAATTCACTTCTAAAGTCCAATAGCAGAGAATTCATTGTACGGTAATCATCCCGCTGCCATTCTAATACTTGTTTCTTCTGCTTTAATTTATCAAGAGGCATCCGTTCTGCCTTCATTAGATCTGACACAAGCTGGTCAATATCCATCCCGCTCGCCAGACCTCCGATTCTAACCAATTCGAATTCCTCCTTTAAATCTTCTTATCTACCACTAACCCAACAAATTCTGTCATCGCTGCATACATGTCCAGCATTTTTTTTGATGGGATTTCCTTTACTACTTCCTGGGTTCGGTCATCAACTAAGGTTACGTAATATTCATTTAGTTCATCATGGAGAACGAACTTTAATGAGGTATGGGAAGCCTGTAAAAACTCGTTCATGCTTTCGACTACTTCTGTTAACTTTTCTTCCTTCAGTGGTTCAATTTGTTTATGTGCTGGCTGTTTGAGTATATTAGATTCTTTTTTTGTAAACTCATTATTTACTTCATTATTATTAGAAAATCTAGGTGTAAGAGGCGTGTGTTGAGATGTTAACCGATCAATCATGAAATCCCCTACCTATATTAATTTATTCTTAGTTTTTATATCGGTAGGGGAGTGGAAATGTTGAGAGGGAATTTAGACGGTGATAATATGGAGATATTGCGTGTGGATTATTATTTAACTATTAAAGAGTAGGAAACTATCTGTTTTAATTCATTACTGTATGTGGGGAAAGCCACCGATACTTTAAGGTGTTAAATGAATAGGAGCAGGCGGGGCGAGGCACCCGCCCCAATTGGTTCTTCAGGGAAGGCTCCAGAAAACAAAACTTGCATAAAGTTGGTAAATAAGTTAGGACAACTACTGACTTTTTTACTATAGCGCTTTATAGATTGTGGGGTCAGGCACCTGGTTTTCCAGCTATTCTTGTAAAGAATGCTAGATTCCTTCACTAACTTTAGGCTTACAATGTTTACACTTTGGCTGATTGATTTTTCATGATTCGATTCCTCCTTCAAAAATAGAAAAGGGACTTCCCTCCGAAGAGAGAATCCCCGTTTTGATGAACATCATGTACATGAATGCTCAATATTATGATATATGCTTATTTTTGTAGTTATTACGGTTTCAATTTTGTTATGCCCTAATTACCTCTACCGAAAGTGAATGTTAATTTCATGCCTTTCTGTCTTTACTATCCCTTCAGTTGGTTGGTGTATTGGATTTGCTGTATTCGCAACAAGAACATTAATAAATGGTTCAAAACCAATTGAAACTAATCTTTCGAATTCATGCTCAACTATTGAAACACATTGATTAACATCAACTAGTCCTTCGTATAGAACAATAGTTCTCGGAGCGTTAACAGGTGGCATTCTGCCATCTATTTCTTGAATTTCAATTCTCACTTCGTTATGATTAGACGCAAAAATATTAATTAAGCTTGTGTGTAGCAACATAAATAATCCCACTTTCCAGAAATAAATTAATGTAAAAAGAGACCCTAGTAAAACTAGAGTCCCCGATTTGTTCAAAAATATTAACGAAGAAGTTGTAGAACTCCTTGTGGTTGTTGGTTGGCTTGCTTTGCCGCTATGCCTTTCGGTCACAGAATAGACTATATCTTCATCCATATTTTTTCATGGAGCTGGGCACTTCGAACAGTTTTCACTGCCCTACGAGATTCATAGTCATAGCCTTCGCCTTAGACCGTATTCTCTAGTCGTTGAACCTTCTCCAGAGTTTCCTCACAGGAGCTTGGCTGCTGATTATCCATTGTTTCATCCTCATCATTTTCAAACCATCACGCTGACCGTTTCCAGTTACGTTGTGGTTGATGAAGCTTTAGGAAGTTCCAGCAATTCACCCAGTTATCCTCTTATCCATTGCCAGATAAGACGCCCTTTAATCAATTATCTCAAGAGTTGCAATACCGCTTGAGGCATCTGATTCGATTGAGCCAACATTGCTTGTGATGCTTGTGCTAAGATAGAGTTCTTAGTTTGTTCCATCATTTCTTTCGCCATATCCACGTCACGGATACGAGATTCCGCAGCAGTTAGATTTTCAGAAGATGTGTTCAAGTTATTAATAGTATGGTCCAAACGGTTTTGTGCTGCCCCTAATGATGACCTCTGTGAAGATACTTTATTAATTGCATCATCTACTACTTTAATTAAAGCTTCTGCCTTTGCCTTTGTATCAACAGCAGTATTATCACTTATTTTGTCACTAAGGTTGCTGCCTGCTCCACTACCTAAAGTAGAACTTGACATCTCCTTGAATTCTACCTTTAATGTCTCATCAGCGCCACCATTGCTACCAATTAAAAATTCTGCTGAACTACTACCTGATTCAGTTACAACTGTTAGTCCAGTACCACCGCCATGCAATGCACCACCAATATTAGCAGCAGTGTCATCACCTGTAACTGTAATACTTACACCTAGTGTGTTGAAACTTAGTGTTTCCTCATTGTCATCAAAATCTGCATCTTTAATATCAATAGTTTGCGCTGCATTGTCACTCTTCCTTGTAAGAGTTAACTCTCCAGCATTATATGAAAAAGTGTAAGTTTCGTCAGCTTTTGCACCACTTACGTCAACATTAGAGATTAGTGCACCACCCAGCGCTACACCTGTTTTTGCAGTTGATGTAGATTTTTGGGTAGTTGCCAAATCACCATTTAAAAGTTTTTTTCCGTTAAAAGCTGTAGTATCAGAAATTCTATCAATTTCGTCTGTTAGTTGAACCAATTCATCCCCTATAGCTTTTCTATCATCTGCTGTATTAGTGTCATTTGATGCCTGTACTGATAATTCACGCATACGTTGAAGGATTGAATGTGTTTCATTTAAAGCCCCTTCAGCAGTCTGAATCATTGAAATACCATCTTGGGCATTTTTGGATGCTTGGTCCAAGCCACGAATTTGTCCACGCATTTTCTCAGAGATTGCTAAACCTGCTGCGTCATCCCCAGCTTTGTTAATACGAAGACCAGAAGCTAACTTCTCCATTGATTTTGATTGACCAGCTGATGCACTATTCAACTGACGATAAGTATTCAACGCCGCAATATTATGATTAATTCTCATTATTAATTTCCTCCTTGAGTATATATCCCACATCCATGTGGTTTGTTTACCAACCAGCAGAAAAGTCGGCCGCCTTTTTGCTGGTTAGCTTTACAATGGTTATATCGACTTATTTTGACAGGTGTTTAATGGTTTGGAAAAAATTTTTATTTCTTTTTAAAAAAACTGCTCAAACTTTCAATTGCACTAGCATCTGTTTGTGATGCACTGCTGTTTTCCTGCTGAATTGATAGGTATATTTCCTTCCTATGTATATCGACATTTTTCGGCGCGCTAATGCCCAGCTTTACCTGGTCACCTTCAATAGAGATGATCGAGATTTCAATATCGTCACCAATCATGATTGATTCTTTGGGTCGCCTAGTAAGTACAAGCATTATCTCTCCCCCTGTTCCTGAGGTGTCATGATTTTATGCTTGGTCTGGTAAGTTGTTTGATTAAGAATGACTTGTTTTCCTAGCTTTTTTGTTTGGTTAATGACTAATGGTGCCTGCAGGTTAGCGGTTGTTTCCTGGAAAGGATCTCTTACTGTCAAAATCGAAAAGGTTGCCACATCTTTAGCTGATTGGATTTCTAATTTTCCCAATGCCTCTTCTGGCAAATCAAACTCATACTGAGGAAAAAGAACAAATGGATCTGTAACAATAAATGCCACCTTAGTTGTTTTTACTGATTGCAGCACAAATAGGTCTGTCCCTTCAAGAGGAAGAATAAAAAATTCCCTCTCTTCTAAAAACCCCGGAATCCCGGATGGAAATTTAATAATGTCATCCTTTTTTATCTCTTGCTCACCATGAAACTTTGTTTGGATATTCACCTTTTCACCTCATTGCTATATTGTTAGATTGATAAAATCAATATTCAGGCTATTTTTCTCAAGAATTTCTGTGCTTACCTTTCCAGGCGTATAAGTATGTACCGGCTTTCTAATTTCAACATCAATCTTCGGCTTTTGCGGCTGAGCCTCAATGTTTACTTTTGCAGGTTCATATTGAATCCTTACACTATTATGAGAGGGCACCCAGCCAATATTAAACTGTTTAGGAGGACCTTCACTGTTTTCCTTTGCTTGATTTGCGATAGGGTTGCCGCCATATTCAATTTTCATGAGCTCTGTTCCCTGTGCAGCTCTTCTCTCCAGCCCTATCAGCCAGTCCTGGTATCCGTTTTGGGCAAACTCTTCTATTCTTCTGCCGACACTTTTTAGGTCGACGTCCTCACGTGCCTTTGTCTGATCGATTGTCAGCTTTCCTGGGATTGTTTCGATTTCCAGGAGGGCTTTAGGCTGCTGGATGGATTGGATGGCTGAGGGCTGTTCGATTTCCTGCACCGGTTTTTCTATTTTTATTCCCATTTTGATAAAGTTAGATTCCAGCCTGATCTGCGGCACGTTCATATTAGACACCTCTTTTATGAAAAAAAGCTATCACCCATGGATAGCTTTTCATTGATTATCTTAAAAAGTCGGTTAAGCTCGGCTGAATGATTCTTGCCCCAACGCTTAGTGCTGCACGATGAATGCTTTCCTGGGTTGTAAGCTCGATAATGGCTTTTTCCACATCAATGTCTTCATTATCGGAAAGGATTCTCGTTGAGAAGACTTCCTGCTGGGATAAACGGTCCTCCATCAGCTCGACACGATTCTGTTTGGCGCCAATTAGCGCACGTGCAGACAGGAAATTGTCTATGTTTTTATCAACATTCTCAAGCATATCCCCAACGGCAGGGTCATTCGTTTCGAGTGCTGTAATTAGCTTTTGGATATCACCTTCATTGCTGAGCATATCCCCAAATAAAGCTTTACCTTCCGTGTTAACAGGAATCTTGATTCCTGAAAAAACCTCTAGCTCAATGGTTCCGCTTTGAAAACCGGATTCAGATGGCCGTACATTTGTCTGATTGCCATTAAAAATATACTTTCCGCCCACTTGTGTATCTCCAAGATTCTGCAAATGCTCTTTAAGCTGTTTCACCTCTTCAGCAACCGCTTTACGCTGATCTCCTTCAAGAGTGCCGTTGCTTGCCTGGAGCGTCAACTCCCTGATTCTCTGCAGGGCCAGCACACCTTTATCTAAAGCATCGTCGGTACTATCCACCCAGTTTCTCGCTTCCCCAATATTTCGGGTAAACTGCTGAATCCGGTTTAAGTCCGTACGATAATTCATCCCCATCATCGCAGCAACTGGATCATCCGATGGCTTGGTAAATTTCTTTTGCGTAGAAATTTGATCCTGCAGCTTGTCCAGCCTGCTGTAGCTGTTGCTTAAATTTCGAAGCATGTTATTTGATAGCATCGATTGTGTTACGCGCACTTTATTTCACCCTTTATCTGCCTACAACGCCCATGCCGTTGATGATTTTATCGAGCATTTCATCGACCACAGTGATATTGCGGGCCGAAGCGTTGTACGCATGTTGGAATTTAATCATATTGGTCATTTCTTCATCTAATGAGACTGCACTGACGGATTGCCTGTTCCGGTCTACTGAATCTGCCAGCACGGCGGAGTTTTTTAAATCCTTTTTAGCACTCTGAGAGTCTACGCCTAACCGTCCAATAATTCCTGAATAATAGGAATCCAGGCTCCCGTTCAGCTTTGATTTTTCATCATCCGTCAATGAAGTATAATCACTAAAGCTTTTCTTTCTTAAATCAGCCAGCAGCTGAGCATTTTTGTTATCACCTGATGCTCCGCCTTTTTCGGCTGCCGCGGCAATTTTAGATGAATCATCCAGCAATGCTTGATTCACTTTCATGCTCTGTGCCGGGTTCTCCTCATCAAACTCGAAAAAGTCCAATCCGGAGATATTATCTGCTCCAAGGGCATATCCATTCTTATGAATCTCATTGAATTCCTTGGCAAAAGCAGACGCCATTTTATTCAGCTTCTCCAGCATTTCAGGATAAGCACCCTTAGCAGAACCACCTGCTTCATAACCATAGCTGTTAATTAAACCGGTCAATTCACCGGATAAAGTCTCAAATTGCGTAAAGGAAGTAGATCCAATCTTTAATCCTGTTACAAGTCCGCTGTCTTCGCTTTTTTCAAGCTCCAGCTTGTTTGTGCCAACAATCCCACTCTCTTTTGTTACAGATATGAGGTTAATTGGCGGGTTATAGGATTTTCCATCCTTTTGGACAATCTCGATATTATAAAGGCCCGCTGCCATCGGCTTGGCATCTCCATATGTATTCGGAACCACATTGGTCACTTTTACATTCACCAATTTTGAAAGACCGTCTACCAGTAAATCCCGCTCATCATAAAGATCATTTGGCATGTATCCGTGCGGCTCAACAGAGGCGATCTGTTTATTTAGTTGATCAATTTGTGCGACGATCGCGTTAATTTCATCCACTTTCACATCAACCTGATTCCCAATATCCTCTTGAACCCGTGATAGGGAATTATGATAATAATTCAGTGTATCCGCAACCATCTGCCCGGTAGCTGCCACTACATCTCTGGCTCCGGTGTTTTCAGTATGGCTTGATAAATCCTGCAGCGCATTCCAGAATTTTTCCAGCGTACTGTGCAATCCATTCTCAGACGGTTCATTTATGATTTCTTCCATTTTGGTTAAAGACTCGCTCATGGCACCGTAATAGCCCATTTTTGTGTTTTCGGTTCTATATTGCAAATCCAGGAATGATTCTCTTATTCTCTGAACTGTTCCAGCCTCAACACCTGTTCCCATTTGTCCGGGTATCTGCGGTCGGTTCATGCCAACGCCAGGATAAGGCTCAGTTTGCGCGAAATTAATGCGCTGCCTGGTGTATCCCGGCGTATTCGCATTTGAAATATTATGACCTGTTGTATATAAAGCACTTTGCTGGGTGAACATGCCGCGGCGGGCTGTTTCGAGTCCCATGAAAGTTGAACGCATGTTTGTTCCTCCGTTCTGCTACACTTTCGAGTTGAAAATTCCTGGATTCATCTTTTCAGGTTTCTTTCTGGCAGGCGGACCGTAGTTCATATTTTCAGGCTGCGGCCTTAATAGATTCATAGAGACATTCACAAACTGAAGCGACTGATGAACAAGCTGCTGGTTAAGGAAGTTCTGCTCTTTCAGTTCGTACACCAGCTCAGCAAGCTCCTCTGTGATGGCCTCCAGCTTGAGACGGTCAGGCTGCGTGAGGATATTTAAGCAATCTGATACGGTTGGGCTTTTCAGCATAGGTGCGATGGAGTTTGCTGCTTTCTCCCGTTCTTTATCCAACCGGCTGATAGCCGCTATATGAGCCTGCTCATCCTTCAGCATCTGATTCAGGGCGTTCATGTCGCCGGTTTTAATAATATCTGTCTTTTTAACTGCGAGTTCGTATAGGCTTTTATGAAGCTTAAGCAGTTTCTCCATCGATGCAGTAAGTGCTTCGGCTGACACGCCATCCCCTCCTCTTTATTTTTTCGTATAAAAATTAGCGATGCTTTTCGCGACTTCTTTTGGATTGATTTTATAGGTGCCGTTCTCTACCTGAATTTTAAGCTCTTCCACCTTTGCTTTGCGGTTTTCGCTCAGCTGTGAAACCTGCTGCATTTCCTTTGCAGTGGAGCTGATTTCGATTTTATCTGATGCCGCTCTGGCTGGTTTCCCTGCATTTTCAAGCTTATTCAGTTGGCGTTTGTATGGGTTCACGCCTGAAGGACCAAAATTATTGATTTTCATGTGTACCCCTCACTTTCTTTTCCGGTCAATTTTACCCTAAGTTTATTATCGGCTAACGGGGCGGTTTGTTTAAATGTTATTTTAAGTTTGGCAAAAAATACATCGATTAGCCTATAGAAAAAGCTATGTGAATGGGACACATAGCTTAAAAACGCCTATTAATTTTTTCATTTACGGCAAAATAAGTGCCGTGTTTTTCCCGCTGGGCTGCTTCTTTTCTTCGTTCTTCTTCAGCTGTAAACTGCTGAAGATCTTTCCGCAGCTCTACAGCACAGCTGCCGCAAAGCTTACCTTCCCGGATGCTTGTACCGCATTTCTCGCAAGGATACCCCAGGTTTGGAAAATGCGCCAGCTTCAATCGGCCGGTTTTAATGAATTTAATGATGAGCTCTTCTTTAACTCCGGTCGCATCTACAACCTCCAGCATTTTTGCCGTCCGATTCTCCCGCTTCCGTATAAACTGGTACACCGTCTCATAGGCCTTTTCTTCTTCCTTCCAGCAATCCTGGCAGACATCGCGGAATTGATTTTTTACATAAATCGCATCACATTTCGGGCAGTTAGATAACTCAGCCATATGATTTCTTCCTCTCTCAGTTTGTGATGAAATTATTATAGCTCGAAGAATAGGATAATTATAGAAAAATGTTATTCGAAGTACTGCTGGCTGCTGGCTGTTTTTATGAATCGAGATTCGGAAACGGGGAGGTCTTGCTCGAACTGACTTTGCAAAACATCAAGCATACCCGCCAATTCCGCTCTTGGTGCCTCTTCGATAATAAATTGAAATCCATAAATAGTCAGAGCATCTGATATTTCAGCTTTTCGGACAATCGTTCCGGTATAGGAAAGATCCTCTCCTGAAAGCTTGGTCTCAATTAATAGAATGATATCTTTCCTCACAGGGAGTTTCATCTTTGATACAAATTTCACTCCGCCTGCACTCATATCTTCAATCAGGATCTTCGTGCTGCCCATTTTGACAGGCTTGCTGTTAAGCTCTAAGATGGTCATGTCCGCCTCCAGCGGATAGGGAAACTCGACCCGGACATACTTGCGCAAACCTTTAAACACATTGTCTTCCTTGATATTCCGCGGCTTCAGGGTGCCAATTAACAGATTCTGCTCAAAGGTGGAAGGCGGAATTGGCTTGCTGAAAAGATAGCCCTGTATTTGGTCACACTCATTTTTTCTTAAGGAATAGAACTGTTCAAAGGTCTCAACGCCTTCTGCTACCACCTTCATATTCAGCCCATGCGCGAGCTGAATCAAATTGGCCGTAATGATCGCATCTTCTGTGTTTTTATCCATTGCCTGAATAAACGTTTTATCAATCTTTAAAACATCGAATTTATATTTCTTTAATTGAGTGATGGAAGAATAGCCGGTTCCAAAGTCGTCCAGCGCAATTTCCACTCCCATCTCACCCAATTCCTTAAGCACTGCTATCACGTTCTCTGAGTAATTGATCAGGGAAGACTCGGTCAATTCAATCTCAAGCAATGATGCGTCCAGACAATTCTCATCCAATGCTGCCTTTATCGTGGAAACAAAACAGCTTTTCAAAAAGCTCAGCGGAGAGATGTTCACGGATATTGGAACAATCGGCAGCCCGCTTTCCTTCCAGGAATGAATCTGCCTGCATACCTTCTTTATCACGTATTCGCCTATATCTACGATTAAACCGGTTTCTTCTGCAACGGGGATAAACTCCAGCGGTGAAACTCTGCCCCATTCTGGATGATTCCATCTTAATAAAGCTTCCGCACTTAGTATTCTCCGTGTTTTCGTATCAACTCTTGGCTGGTATTCAAGAAAAAGCTGGTCATTCTGAAGTGCTTTCCGCATATCCTGTTCCAAAGTAAAAAGCTTATAAGATTCAATATCCATGGAGGGATGGTAAGCCTGGAATCTATTATTCCCTTTCTGCTTGGCATGGTATAGGGAAGATTCCGTGTTTCTGACCAATTCATCAGCTGTGATTCCATTATCCGGATATAAACTAATGCCTATAGACGGGGTAATACTAAGCTCAAAGCTGTTAATATGGAATGGTTCAGAGAAGATAGGATTGATGGAATCTGCTAATCGTGCGGGATCCTCCCCTTCCTGAATAGATTCCATAATGACCGCAAACTGATCACCGGAAATTCTTGCTGAAAAATAATTTACCCTCCCCTTAATTCTTTGAGAAACAAGCTTGAGAAGTTCATCTCCAGCAGAGTGGCCGAATGTATCATTAATCTGCTTTAGCCGCTCCAAATCAAAAAATAGAACCGCAAATCTCTTCTGTGCATCATCTTCTATAAGACTCTGGAGCTTCTGATCAAAGTACCGGCGGTTTGGCAGGTCGGTTAAATGATCATAAAAAGCCATACGCCTCATTCTTTTTTCAAGCCATTTTTGTTCCGTTATATCTGTTACAAATCCATCAACCCGGATAAGCTCACCACTATCATTCAGGTGCGGGATGCTATGATGATTAACCCACCTTAATTCACCGGACTTATGAACAATCCGATATTGATAGCGGATGCTATTCCCATTCAGAAGTTTCACCCGCTCCGCCTCTACCACCTGCACATCCTCTGGATGGATTACATTGTTCCACAAATCGAAGTCGGCAATAAACTCCTCGGCCGTGTAGCCGAAAATCCCTTCTACACCTCTCGAAAAATGAAGAACCTTTCTTTTCAGTAAATCTGCAGAATAAATGCCCACATCAAGATTTTCATATATCTGTCCAATTTTCCGCTCGTTTTCATAAAGTTTTTCTTCCATGCGCCGCTTTTCAGTTATATCCTGAATCGTGACAATGATTTTGGGCGATCCATCTCCATCTGCAAAATAATCTGCCAGATGGTGAATATACCGTTCTTCACCATCCTGCCTGATCATCCTGCATACCAGGTCCACACTATCCTTTTCTTTGAGAAGCCTATTAAACTGCTTTTCAAAAGCCGGGTGGTCATCCTGATGAATGTAGCTCAAATACATTTGATAGTCTGGGAAAAAATCTTTTTGAGGCTTTAGACCAAAAATCCGAAACAGCTGATCAGTCCAAAATCCTTTATCGGTTTCAACATCGTACTCCAGGCTTCCAATGTTGGCGATTTTTTGGGCCTGGTTGAGGTTATTTTTTATTTTAGTCAATTCCATTTGATGGATGTAATATTCAGTCATATCCTTTGGATTGATATCATCTTCCTGCGAGTTTAAGTCGTTCACTTCCAAACATCCTTTCCAAACAAAATGGCAACTGAAAAAACATTTCTTTGTCGCCATGGCAGCTCCAATGCTTTAGATCAGCAGCAGGTGTCTTTCCCATCCGTAAAATTCGCCCTTGATTAGAATATTTTAACATAGGAGTATTTTCCTAATAACTAATCAATCCAAAATATTACTTTGCAATATCTTCCATTACTTATCCTCTTGCCAATGTAAATGAACATACCGATGCAGCTCCTCGTTCCTTCAAAACATTCGCTGCATGGTATAAAGTAGATCCAGTTGTATAAATATCGTCGATGAGGAGGATATTCTTGTCTTTAACAGCTGTCTCGGGAAATAACTCGAAGACCTGTGTTAGATGTATGCGCTCTTTTCGTGATTTTTTTGATTGTTTTTCCGAGTGGCTGCGCTGAAGAAGCTCTACAGATGTAAAGCCTGCTTCCTGAATAAGGGCAGATGATTGATTGAATCCTCTTTCGTAAAGCCGCTCAGGACTTAGCGGGATGGGAACGAGGAAGTCGAATTGAAGAGACTGGAGTCTTTCATTTATGAAAGGGGAGAATGCTTTAGCGAGGATATAATCTCCGCGGAACTTGTACCTGGCAATTGTCTCCTTCAAAAAGTCATCATAGGCGAAAATTGAATGGTTTTTATCAAGCTGTCCTGACCAGACTGTGTCCTGGTTCCACCTTACGCAATCTTTGCATAGATTCCCTTTACGAAATTGAGGATCTAGCGTGCTGAAGGGGCGGCTGCATTTACCGCAAGTATCGCCTTTGATAACTGGGAGTTTGTCGGTGCAGGTCTGGCATAAACGAATCTCTTTTGGCCGTGACCAGAGAGTTGTCCAGCTGACAACAGACAGGATTTCTTCATGGCATATTAAACAGTTAATAGTCGATCAGTCCTTTCTTTTTGGCTTCAGTGTTCATATGGAGGATTTGCTTTCGTGCTTTGACCATGCTGTCGGTTTTGCCGTAATGGAAAAAAGTGATATCTCCGGTTGGAAATTGAGCACTTCTGCCAACTCGGCCTGCTATCTGGACGAGAGCACTTTCTGTGAAAATCCGGTCTTCTGCTCCCAGAACAGCTACATCTACATTAGGAAACGTTACGCCTCTTTCAAGGATGGTTGTTGTTAGGAGCATCGGGATTTCGTTATTGCGGATCATTTGGACTTTGGCTTTACGCTCTGGGTCTTCTGCGTGGACAGCTTGAACATTAGGATAGGTTTTACGGAGTATGGTGAGGACTTTGTCCATTTTCTCGATTTTGGGGAGGAAGAGCAGGCACTGCTTATGATAATCTAGCCTCTTTTTGATCCATTGGGTGACGATTGGCGGGAGCTTATCCTTCTTAAGGGATTTCTCCCAATTGCCGCACCATTTGAATGATGGTACTGGCAAGGGGTGGCGATGATATCTAGCTGGGATGGTGACATAATCTCTTTTCCCGCTCCGGCATTCATTCTGCCATTTTTGATTTGGTGTAGCTGTGAGATAAATCATCGAGGAATGTTCTTTGCTGGACTGGCGGACAGCATACTGGAGGCTATCGTCTGCCGTATAGGGAAAGGCATCTACTTCATCCAGAATGACTGTATCAAAAGCTTTGTAAAATCGGAGAAGCTGGTGCGTGGTGGCGATAGTTAAGGGGGCTTGAAGATGGTTGCCTTCACTGCCGCCGTAGAGGATAGCCACCTGGATGTCGGGAAAAACTGCTTTGAGCCGTGGACCAAGCTCGAGCACAACATCTGTTCTCGGAGTGGCAATGCAGACTCTTTTTCCGGAAGCGAGGGCGGCATTGATGCCTTCAAATAGTACCTCCGTCTTTCCTGCACCGCATACAGCCCAGACGAGGAGCTCTCTATTTTCTTTCACTGCCTGCTTTACGTGATCGGATGCAATCTGCTGACCGGGGGAAAGGGTGCCTGTCCATTCTAGGGGATGCCCGGTTAATTCACGGTCTGGCTCAGGTCCGCTCCAGCCAATTAGAGGGGTGCACTCACTGACTCTGCCCATCATGATGCATTTTCGGCAGTAAGTACATTCTTCCTCACCGCAACGGGCACAGGGAAAACCTGCGAATAGTGATCGATCTTGATTGCCGCATCTCGCACAAACTGTCTTGCTTTTGGTCTTAATTATTCCTTTTCGATAAGTAATATAGCCATTTTCATAATGCTGATGGATCTCTAAGAGTAAATGTGGTAAATTCTCGAGTAGAAGCTGTTTTCCGTAGAGGACTTGCTGGAGTTCTTTGTTGAAAGGGTAGTTTTCGTTGAGTGGCGGTTCCGGAATGACTTCCATAGAGGTTATCGGCAGGCTTTCTGGAGGAAAATCTCTCAAATAGGGGGTCATATTAGGAGTAAATCTCAATTAGTTCACCTCTGGATTAATTAGTTTGCATCTCAATTTGCAAGTTTTTCGGTTCTATTTGCAAGTTCTCCGATCTATTTGCAGATTTAGGCTCGCTATTTGCATATTCAAGCTTTCTATTTGCAGGAGTCCTCAATCTATTTGCAAATCCACATCACCCCTCTCAAAAAATCTGCGCCACTCCCCAGAATGGCGCAACTCCAAACAAACATTACTTCTTTACCCAGCCAAATCCCATCGCGCCTTCGCCCAAATGGGTTCCGATAACCGGACCAAAATAGCTGATCATAAACTCAACATTCGGATACTGTGCTGCGAGTTCAGCCTTCCACTCACGCGCTTCTGCTTCACGATTGGCATGGATAATCACCGCCTGATATGGCTCCCCGCTTTTCACATCTTCCCAGAAAAGGTCTACCATCCGCTTCATCGCTTTCTTCCGCGTGCGAATCTTTTCAAAGGGAACGATTTTCTTATCTTCAAAATGCAGCAGCGGCTTCACCTGGAGCAGACTACCGATCAAGGCCTGTGCACTGGACAAACGTCCTCCGCGCTGAAGATGCGCAAGGTCGTCCACCATGAAATAAGCACGTATGCTCTTCTTCATTTCCTCCAGCCGGTCCACGATTTCTTGTGGACTCTTACCGGCAGCAGCCAGTTCAGCGGCTTCCATCACATAAAATCCCTGCACCATACAGCTGATTTCGGAATCAAAGGGGAATACCTGAATATCGTCCACCATGCTCCCGGCAGTGACTGCCCCCTGAAACGTGCCGCTGATGCCGCTCGACAGATGAATCGAAATTACTGCATCATACTCTTTCGATAATGTCTCAAACAGCTCGGCAAACTCGCCCACCGGTGGCTGTGAAGTAGTCGGAAGCTCTTTATGCTTCACTTCTTCATAAAAATCCGCAGCCGTAATTTCCACTTCTTCCTGGTACGTCTCACCGCCAAAAATAACACTCAGCGGAATCATATGTATATTTAACTTTTCTCTTAAATTCTTAGGAATGTATGCTGTACTATCCGTTACAACAGCCGTTTTCATAAATAGAGGTACCATCCTTATCTTTTTTCTCTACTGTATGTTCCATTTTATATGATAGCGGGGGAAATTGCATTAAGTTATAGAGTTGGGAAGCAAATAATCCTATGCCCCATTATGCCTACTTTTAAGACCTGGTAATTTTTTACCTTAAATCCTTCCCATGTGTATGATAAAATGCTCCTTGTGTCTTTATTTTGTAAAGGAGCTGTAACACATTGATTAAAAGCACTTCTTCCACAAATACCACCGTATCTAATAAATACAGCTTAGATATCCTTCATCAAATGCTTAATAATGAATTAAGTAAGTATAAACACATTAAAGTTCCTAATATCAACCATTCTGTCAGCGGGACAGAACTTGCTTCATGGCTGATGGACAGTGCATCCCCCCAAGAAATCGAAGAGCTTGTTCACATGGTGAACCAGGCTAAAAAGAGATCTTCCAATACAAAAGCTATTTTTCAAATAGCCGCAGCCGCACTTATAAAATAAACACGCCAAGGTGAGTGCTACACGCACTAATTTGGTTAATATTTCAAGAAAAGTGTATAAATGCCTTTAAATCATATGATCTATCCGTTATCATTAATATATATAAGTAAACTTCCATTTGAAACAATAAAGAATAGAGGTAAACCATGGCGCAAGCAATCACAATTATTCTTTCTTCGTTTATAATTTTTTTATTAATTGAGGAGATTTCCCATCTTGCCTTTAGAAGGTATTTAAATGGTCCTTTTGTTTTCTTAGGAAATTTAATGAGATTATTGAGTAAAGTTAAAAATAAAAAAGAAAAAGCCCCTTCCAAAAAGGACTTTTTCTCTCAATAATATTATCGCACCTCTACCCAGCCGTTCTTAATAGCTACAACAACTGCCTGAGTACGGTCATTCACATTCATTTTTTGCAGGATATTGCTCACGTGGTTCTTTACCGTTTTTTCGCTTATGTATAAAGCTTCCCCAATTCCGCGGTTGCTTTTGCCATCAGCCAGGAGCTGAAGCACTTCACATTCGCGGCGTGTCAGCAAGTGCAGCGGACGGCGGATTTCGACCTGTGAATAGGAGCTGTTGCTAGTTCCCTCTGCTGCCAAGCGGCGGTACTCATTTACCAGGTTGTGTGTCACCTTCGGATGTAGATAAGAGCCTCCATCAGCAACAACCTTCACAGCCTCCACTAATGCATCTGCATCCATTTCTTTTAAAAGGTATCCGCTTGCTCCTGTCTTTAGGGCGTGCGTTACATAATTCTCATCATCGTGGATGGAAAGAATGATTACCTTAGATTCCGGATATTTATTAATCAGCTGGCGGGTCGCTTCCACACCATTTGTATTTGGCATATTGATGTCCATGATGATTACATCTGGATCATACTCTTCGACAAGAGCCATGGCTTCACTGCCATCATCGCCTTCTGCCACTACACTAAAGCTCTTTTCGAAATCTAAAATGCGTTTTACCCCTTCTCTGAATAATTGATGGTCATCAATTATGACGATCTTTGTATTCAAATGCTTCGCCTCCCAAATCTCCAGTTCGTTTTATCTATCTCTATTCTTAAGATGTTTCCTATTTCAATGGCACCTGGATTATGACAATGGTTCCTTTTCCCGGTTTGGAATCTATGGACATCTGGCCTTCCAAAAGTTCCAGCCTTTCACCCATTCCCATAATTCCAAAAGAGCCAGGACGCTTCTCGCGTATATTGAACCCTTTTCCGTCATCTTTAATGACTACAGCTACCCTAGAATTGTTAATCTCTATTTTCACTTGAATTTCTTTCGCATCCGCATGCTTGAGAGCATTTGTCACAGACTCCTGAATCAAACGGAACAATGCGACTTCATATTGTGGCGGCAATCGCCTTTCTTCGCCAACATTTGCGAAATATATCTTTGTACTCCTGTGATACTCTTCGATCGTTGTTAAGTATTTTTTGAGGGTAGGTATTAAACCCAAATCATCAAGAGCCATTGGACGCAAGTCATAAATAATCCTTCGAACCTCATATAATGCATTGCGGACCATTTTTTTCAGGTCTTTTATTTCCGTAATGGCTTCATCTGCACCGCGCTCTTTGTATACCCGTTCAATTAAATCGGATCTCATCATGACATTCGCCATCATCTGGGCAGGTCCGTCATGGATCTCACGGGATACTCTTTTCCGCTCTTCTTCCTGTGCTTCGATGATTTTCAGGCCAAAATCCTGTTTCAGCTTCGCATCTTCAATGATTTCGCCCATTTGTTTCAAGTCACTTGTCAGATAATTCATTACAACCGTAATTTGTGAAATAAGAACTTCCGATCTATCGATGGTGTCATTAACACCTACAAGCCGTCTTTCAATGTCATCACGACGATCCCTCAGCTGTTTTTCAAGCTGACGGTTCATGGATAAATCCATTTGAAGCTGATGGGCTTTCTCATAGGCTTCACGGACTTCAGACTCAGAATAATCCTTAAAATGCATGCTTACTTCAGATAGGCGCTTTCTTGCAAAACGGGTTTGCACCTCCAGCCGATCCCCTTCTTCAATTACTTTAAGGACCATTTGTTTTACTTCCATCAATTCTTCCGTCAGGGTCTCGTAATCTTTACGGCATTGCTCTCCTATACGGAATATTTCATCTTTACTGGTACCTACTGTTTGAACCATTTTTTCAAGGATAAGATCCAGAGTCTTGGAATCGAATTTCTTAATACTCATTTACATTCCTCCAAGGGCGTAACCCTTCCGCTATGTACCTTTATTTTAGCGCTAAATGAGCTAAGATACTATCTTTCCAGTCTGAAAATTATACCAAGTTACCTAAAATTCGGTAAAAAGCCTTAGGCTTGTGATTTCACCCTATGTCTTATATCCTATATAAAAGCAGGGTAAACATGACTACCTGGGAAATTAATATGTATATTTATACCACTTAAAGATTAAAATCGGCACATTTTTTATTATAGCAGCATAAACATCAGAATTGCTTACATTATAACATGGGAAAAAATGTTCTATATTAAAGTTTCATTACATTCTGTTAAAAAATTGATGTTGGGAAACTTGTCGAATTATAATGAATTAAGCTGATTTTTTTGGACAAAGAGTTAAGAAAGGAGCGGTTCTGTGCTGCCCTCTTATTATACAGTTAAGGGATACGGAGAAAATGAAATTGAAATAGAAAGATCCAGGTTTATTGCTCATGTAGGAAGAGCAGAAACAGCAGATGAGGCCCTGGAATTTATTCAGAAAATTAAGAAGATACATTCCAATGCCACCCATAATTGTTCTGCCTACTTAATTGGTGAAAACGACCAGATCCAAAAAGCAAATGATGATGGAGAACCAAGCGGCACCGCTGGTGTGCCTATTCTGGAGGTATTGAAGAAAAAAAAGCTAAAAGATACAGTCGTTGTCATAACCAGGTATTTCGGCGGAATAAAATTAGGAGCAGGCGGTTTGATTCGGGCTTATGGAAGGGCAACCTCAGAAGGATTGCAGGCGACCGGTATTGTTGAAAGAAGGCTCATGAAAGTTATGAAGACAAAGATTGATTATACGTTGCTTGGGAAGGTCGAAAATGAGCTGAGATCTTCCATTTACGCGATAAAGGAAATTCATTATCTTGATACAGTCACAGTTGAAACATTTGTTGAAGAAAATCAAACGGGGGCTTTTACTGACTGGATGACCGAATTAACAAATGGGGCGGGTAAAATTACTTTAGGTGACAGCTTATACCTGGAAGAAGAGGTAATACAATAGCCTAACCAAAGTTTTGTTTTACTAAACTCCCTAAAAATTATAAAATAACATATGGCACTCTTTACTTTTAAATAAAGGAGCATACAGATGTCTCATGATAGACGTTCAATAGTTATCGAAAAAAGAAAATCAAAAAGGAAGAGAAGAATCTTTCTATTTATTTTCCTTCCTATTATCTTACTGACACTCAGCGCAACGGCTTATGGAACATTTTTATATAATAAAGCACAATCAGTTATGGAAGATTCATATAATCCTATAGATCGCACAACAAAAAGAGCATCGGCAGCCCAGCCGGATATTGATAATATTTCTGTGCTATTCATCGGTGTGGATGACAGCAGCAAAAGGTCTTTCAGCACATCCTCCAGATCGGATGCGCTTATGCTTGCTACTTTTAATAAGGATTCAAAATCAGTTAAATTGCTTAGCATTCCAAGAGATTCTTATGTTTACATTCCGAAATTGGGATACCAGGATAAAATTACCCATGCACATGCTAACGGCGGGCCGGCTACAACAATAGAAACCGTAGAGGAATTGCTGGATATTCCCGTTGATTTTTATGTGAAAGTAAATTTCAATGCATTCATTGATATTGTAGAGGCTCTGGATGGCATTCAAGTCGATGTCCCTTACGCTTTTTCAGAACAGGACTCAAATGATACACCTAATGCCATCAGTTTAGAGCCAGGATACCAATTATTAAATGGTGAAGAGGCACTTGCATTGGCCCGTACCAGAAAAAAGGATAGCGATATCCAGCGCGGCGAAAGACAGCAGCAAATCTTGAAAGCAATTGTTAATAGAGCGGTTTCTGTAGGCTCCATTTCCAAATATGCGAATGTAATTGAAGCGGTTGGAAAGAATATGGAAACCGACCTGACCTTTGACCAGATGAAGGCTTTCTTGAATTATGCAACTGAAGGATCATCCATTAATATCGAATCTCTAGCATTAAAAGGACAGGATATGTACTTGCCTAACAGCAACGGAAATAGAGTTTATTATTATCAGCTGGATGAATACAGCCTATCGGAAATAAAGACGGCTCTTCAAGGTCATTTAGATTTGGCACCTGACACCTATGGACAAAGTGATAATACACAGATTGAAGATCCGTCTCAATCTCAAGATGGAACTGATTTGAATAACTCAGAACCAGCTCAAAATAACTATAACGAAGCACAGTCTGAAGAAGTTTCTGAAAGTGAGTATTAAAAAGTTCGCGGCCTCGCGAACTTTTTTTTGCATAAAATAAATAAAAATAAGCAACCTATAAAAGGCTGCCTATTAATTAGTATCTATCTTTAGCAGAGGGAATGGCTCTGCTTTTTAGTCTTTTTAGAATCGGCTGATAATCCTTTCCTGCAAGCCCGATAATCTCGGCAAACAGCTCGATCATCACCAGTATTACTGCTATTAACACCAGGGATCCCCATATTTTAGCCTGCGAGAAGATGACTGCTGCTAGACCAAAAAATGCAGCAATGGCATATATCATTAGAACCGTTTGCCGATGGGTAAAGCCCAGATTCAACAGGCAATGGTGCAAATGGGATTTATCTGGCGCTGATAAGGGCTGTTTGTTAATAAATCGTCTAATAATCGCAAAAAAAGTATCCGATAACGGAACACCTAATATAAGAATAGGAATAATGAATGAAATCATCGTTACATTTTTAAAACCTAGAAGAGAAAGGACTCCAATCATATAGCCTAAAAATAATGCTCCTGTATCCCCCATGAAAATTTTTGCGGGATGAAAATTATATAAAAGAAATCCTATTGTACTAACAAGCACCAGGGTAGAAATAGCTATAACATAAGTATTCCCCATGATAATGGCCATTACAGAGATAGTAATTAGCGCAATAGAGGAGACACCTGCAGCAAGCCCATCAAGCCCATCAATCAAGTTAATGGCGTTCGTGACTCCTACAATCCACAAAACTGTCAAAGGAATGGCTAAATAACCAAATTCAATTTTTCCGCCAAATGGCGCATTTATGAAAGATACTTCGACCCCGCCCCATAACACCACAATTAAAGCAGCACCGATTTGGGCAATAAACTTTATTTTAGCTGATAAATTATACATATCATCCAAAATGCCGATTATAATAATTACTACGCTTCCAACCAGTATAGGCAAGTGATATTCCTTAGAGGGCTGGAAAATCATAACCCCCAGCAAGAAGCTGATATATATAGCTAAGCCGCCTAGTCTAGGCATTATTTTTTGATGTACTTTTCTTTGTTCCGGCTTATCTGTAGCCCCTATTCTGAATGCCAGCTTTTTTACAAGAGGTGTTAGAACAACGGAGCATAAAAAACATAATATTAAGGTCAGGTAAAACATCTTAGACCCTCCTTATGAATAGAATGCCCCTATTTCTCTAACAGAATCAGGCATTTATTTCTAAACTGTGTGAACGACACACAACGAACTCATTATACCATACAAAAAAAACTTTAGGATTATTATTTTTTTGACAAAAATCGATAAATCAAGTCAATCTTGTTAATTTTTTATACGTATCTATTACACTTTTTCTGAAATTTTCGACATTAAATAAAGAAGAAGCTCGTTCATTTAGACAATTTCCCTTTTCCTGAAGCTTGCCGAGATGTTTTAAATCAATCGCTTCATTAATGGCTAAAGCCAGTTGATCATAATCCTTGACAGGAATCACCCATCCATATTTGTTTGAAGGAACCAGATCCCCCACCCCTCCTACATCAGTAGTAATGACCGGCAGCTTTGCCCTTGCAGCTTCAAGCAGGACCAAAGGGAAACTCTCGCTATAGGATGTTAAAATCTTTAAATCAGACAGCTGCCAAAGGGAAACCACGTCTTCTCTATAGCCCAAAAACAGGATATGCTGAGTCAAACCCATTTCTTTTGCCTGTCTTCTTAAATCTTCTTCCAGAAATCCATCACCAACTAAAAGAAGCTTCACATCCGGATAGTGGTCTATAACTTTTTTTAATGCAGCAAAAGCAGTAACATGGCCTTTGACTGGAGTAAGCCTGGCAACCATGATAATAACAAATTGCTCCTCCTCCAAACCTATATCTCCTCGGCTTAACTCGATTGAAGAGTGGCTGCAGGAAAAATCAATTCCATTGAAGATAGTTGTAATCTTATTTTCTTTAATACCCTGAGAAACAAGAAGTTCCTTAAAACGGCTGGATATAGCAAAATAATGGTCAGGTTTCTTCAATGTCAATAAATGAACCTTTGTAAACACCCGTCCCGCTATGCCTTTCCCTAAGAAATCGTGAAAAGGGTTGCTGTGCACCGTTGTGACCCACATACAATGAGGCCTTTTTCGTTTAATTAAATAACCAAATAAATTGGCTCTTGCCCCATGAGTATGAATGATATCAATTTTATTTTCATCAATGAACTGAACCACTTTGGCGATTAATGAAAAATCATATTTGGTTTTCTGAGGGAATAGTTGTATATTAATTCCCCTTTTGAAAGCTCTTTCAAACATTGGACCTTTTTCAAATACCCCGAGGAAAAACTCTTTCTGGCTTAACGTTTCCAGAAGGTCCAGAATATGATACATTCCTCCCCCAGTTTCATTTCCTGCATTTAAGTGAAGAACCTTCATATTTATCCTTCCTTTATGTCTCATGATATAAGACGAAGCTCAAGTCAAAAGGTTTCAAAAAATACAGCCCCTAAAAAAAATCTTTTATATGAACTGATTTATTTTTTTGACTGCAGCACATGGATCACAAATTTGGGGAGAGCAAGCATTCGTTTCCATCGGGCAGGCTGCTGCAGAAGCCGGTAAAACCACTCCAGCTTCATTTTCTGCCAAACTTCGGGAGCCCTCTTTACTTCTCCAGCTATTACATCAATGCTGCCGCCTACCCCTATAAATAGGCCTTTAGAAAATCTGGATATATTCTCTGAAATCCAATGTTCCTGTCTGGGAAATCCCAGTGCAACAAAGACGATGTCTGGCTTTAGTTGTTCAATATCATTTGAAAGCTTGCCATCTTCCCAATTAAAATAGCCATTATGCCTTCCTGCCAAAACAAGGTCGGGAAAAGCTGCTTTTATTCTTTCTGCAGCCTTTTGATTAACCCCTTCCCTGCCTCCAAGAAGGTAAATGCTCCATTTATGTAAATTGGCAAGCTCAAGCAGTTTCATCATTAAATCGAACCCGGCTATTCTTTCAGCAATTGGCTTGTCCAGTATTTTCGCGGCCAGGAGAATTCCATTTCCATCTGGAACTATAAAGTCTGCTGTGAGAACTTTTTCTTTATATTTTCTATCTTCATATGTATGCATGACGATTTCCGGATTGGCTGTAACAATAAATGTTTTCTCTTCTCTGTCCACTTGATCAGCAAGAATTTCAACCATATCACTAAAAGATGTATTTATGAAAGGAATTTCCAGTATTTCAACACGTTCTTTCATGCTTACCCCTCATTTGCTAATTTTGCATGTTATCTTTAATGTATACATTAGCACTCCCTTTCATCATTGAAAATAACTTATTCGATATTTAATTAAATTTACATAACCTTAATAAAAAAAGCCTCCCATTTAGGCTCATCTTGATATACCTTTATAGGAGACATTTAATAATGAACGTCTTTATAATAAGGATGTTATTTGATCATTATAATTTTAAATGAAGTGTGGAGATTGTGATGAAACGTAAATTATTGCAGGCCGCAGGGGCTTTGACACTAATCGCGATTATGAGTAAGTTATTGGGTTTTGGAAGAGAGCTTTTAATGGCCTCTTATTTTGGTGCCTCCATAACCACAGATGCATATTTTGTTGCTTCAATCATTCCTGTTTTAATGTTTACAGCTGTCGGTATGGCCATCACAACTGGCATGGTGCCCCTCTATGCAGAAGCAAAAGCAAAAAGCCAGCAGGAAGCAAGCGATATTATTAGTGTAATGGGGACTTTATTCCTTATACTTTCCATTATCCTGACTGGCCTGCTTTATTTATTAACTCCATTAGTTACAAGGCTGATGGCTCCAGGCTTTACAGATAGCCAGCTGGAATTAACCAATATACTGACCTGGATCATGCTGCCCAGCTTCTGTTTCTATGTTTTATCAGCCATTATGACAGGTATTCTGGAATATGAGAAAGTGTTTACGCCTCCTGCTTTTGGAGCCATTCCGCAAAATATCCTGATTATAGCAGCAATCGTATTTCTAAATGAGTGGTATGGAATCTATGGAATCGCTGTTGCCACTTTATTAGGGGCATTCAGCCAATTCCTGATTCAGTACCCTTTTATCCGCAAATACAAAGTACTAAGACTGAACTTTCAATTTAAGAAACACAGTAAAGTCATAAAAAGCACAATAATCGGCTTTGCCCCTATTGTGGTTGCCTCTTTGGCCTATCAGCTAAATGCCGTAGTAGACCGGATGATTGCATCGGGCTTATCCGAGGGCAGTGTTTCTGCACTAAATTATTCCAACAAATTAATGTTTTTACCACTCAGTATTGTCCTGCTGTCCCTTATTACGGTGATCTTCCCATCCATTGTAGATGCTGCAATCGAGAAAGGGGACAGACTGGTCCGGCTAATTTTCAATGGAATGAGCGCTATTGGGTTAATAGGGATCCCAATCGTTATCGTTATGCTGGTAGAGAGCCAGAATCTGGTTAATATCGCTTATAAAAGAGGGGCATTTGATGAAGAAGCCGCCATTATGACTGCTTCTGCTTTCTTTTTTTACTCTTTTGGGATGATATTTATTGCATTAAAAGAATTCCTGAACCGTGCCTTTGTTGCAATGAAGGCAACGAAAGTCACCATGATTGGGAGTGTCGGTTCGGTAGCTGCCAACATAGTTTTGAGCATATTGTTTGCGAAGTTTTTCGGAGTTGGCGGAATAGCTCTCGCGACTTCCATTGCCATGATATTGCAGACTATATTCTTGTTTATGTATTTACCGAAAAAGACTGTGATAAAAAAAGGGGAAATACCCGCCTTCTTTGTAAGCGGCTTGAAGCTGCTGGCTATTTTTATAACAGGATATTTTATTGTAGATTTTATTTACCCACTCTACAACCAAATGGAAGCATTCGTTTCCTTTATGGTATCAACAGCCATTGCATTCTTCATTGCAGGTGCAGGCGCAGTCGTGCTGAAATGCCGGGAGATCACATGGGTAATGGATTTAATCCGCAGAAAAAGGAGCCAAAAACATGGTGAAAAATAAAGTAATGGTCGCAACATCTGCAGGTGACTGGGAAGGTGTCCAGCACCGCCCCCATCATTTTATGAAGCGTGCAGCTGAAGGAGGAAGAACAGTCCTTTATGTAGAGCCGCCCGTCACACTATTGGGACCATTAAAAAATAAAGTTCTATTGCAAAATTGGAAACGATGGAAAAGCGGACTGCAGAAGGTTAATGAGAACCTCTATGTACTGAGCCCACCTCCTATTTTTCCTTTTGGCAATAAGAGCCGTCAGGTTAACAGGATGAATCAGCGCCTCATTGCCAGCTCGATCAACAATGCCCTTCAGGAATTGGATGCCAATGAGACAGAGCTTTATGCATTTCTTCCAAATTCAGTGGATTTATTGGCACATGTTCATTTCGATAAGGTTTATTATGATTGCGTGGATGACCATGCCTCCTTTACTGGCCTGATAAATGCTGAGCTGGTTAATGAAATGGAAAGGGAACTAATGCACTTTTCCGATGTTTGCTTCGCAACGGCAAAGCAGCTATTGGAAGACCGTAAAAATTGGAGCTCAAATTTTCACCTTGTGCCAAACGGAGCTGAATATGAGCATTTTTCACGGGTTCAATCCGAAGAACTATTAATCCCTCAGGATATATCCCATATAAAAAAGCCTGTTATTGGCTTTGTCGGAGGGATCAGCGATTGGATTGACCTGGATATGATTGCAAAAGCTGCCCAAAATCTGCCCAATCATTCTTTTGTCATGATCGGTCCAGTGGATACAGGCATAGATCAGTTTAGGACATTGAAAAATGTTCATTTTTTAGGGGCCAAATCATATAAGGATCTGCCTAACTACATACAATCCTTTGACATTTGTCTGATCCCTTTTCGAATTAACAAACTGACACGCAGTGTGAATCCAATCAAAATGTACGAATACCTTTCAGCAGGCAAACCTATTATTTCAACACCGCTTCCTGAAGTAATCCACTTTAAGAATGCAATCGACATTACCCAAAATGCTGAAGAGCTGGAGATATCTATCAAAAGCTTATTGAGTACCACCAGCAACGCTAATTCTGCTGAAAAGATACGGGAACGCCAGCTAATAGGACAAGAAAACTCTTGGGATGCACGCTGGAAAAAAGTCAGTGAGTTAATTGAAACAATCTGATTAAAGCAAAAAGAGAAGGGGCTTAGCCCTTCTCTTTTTATTTGTTAATTTTCACAGTACTATTTTGCCCATATTTGTTCGTCTTATAGAAATAGGTATAAGTCTTACCTTCCTTGAGATTGTTGAAATACCACTTGTTAGAGGTTCTTAGTATCAAGTGCTTCCCATTTGCTAATTTCACTTCAAAGGTGTTGCCGTCAGACCATCCAACGAGCTTTCCCTTGGCGTATTTTGCTTTAACTATCTTGTTTCCTACCGCAACCTTAGTAATTTGAATGGTCTTATCTTTTGAGGTTGCATCAGCCGATGGAACCATTCCTCCCAGACCTAAAACACCTGCAAGCAGAATCATCGCCATAAATTTTTTCATGTTTTTTCACTCCTTATTTTCTCTTAACAGCTGCAAATCTTTTAAAGTCAATTTAATATATTCACCTGTACTTATCCTCATTCATTCCATTACATTGTTTTTTCATCCTTTGACCGAAATAAAACCGTATATATTTCAAAGATAATAAAAAACAGTGCTGGTTCTCATAAGAAGAGCACTGCAGAAAATCTTAAGATTTATTTCATTATCCTTCTCATGATAGAAGTAACAGTATTCAAAGGATGAATGAGATATTTTACATAATGATTGAACCAAGCGGATCCCAAAATGAAGGTGACTCCTAATGCAATTCCAAATTCAGCGAAAAGGCGGACATCCGGGCTTAACTGATCAAGCCACTCCGGCTGGCTTATTAAATAAAAAACAACAACCATATGAAAAAGAAAAATAGATAAAGAATACTCGCCCCATCTAGTTAATATGCTACTTTTCTCACCAGCCGCATTTAAAATAAAAAATATACCCGCCGCTCCTGCCAGATATTGAAATAGTACGGTTAAAGAGTAAGACTGATTTTCAAGAGCAAACCTCTCGTATCCCAAGAAACCATAAAATAGCAGGTCATACTGCTTGGGGTAAGCACTTATATAATGCATGATCAACACTGTATAGATAAACATAATCAAATATTTATAATTTTTTAATGGCCCCAGGAAACAATAAATTCTCTTTAATGTTTGTCCATTAAGGTAAAATCCTGCAAAAAAGAAAGGCAGAAAAACAAAGGTTCTCAGAATGGACAGGGTTTGGGTATGCATATTTTCATAATATAGCTTAATAGCCTCTACAGCCCCATCTGCATAAAGGCGCGAATAAAACGATAGGATCAGCAATCCACAAACCAGCAATGCATTAAATACCCTTCCGAAAGGTAGTCTTTTGAGAATAAGTGCAAGGGAGTACCAAAAACCAAGGCTAACAATATACCACAAGTGAGTATGAGGTCGACAAAAAGTAAATTGGATACTTGGAAAGTCACCAGTATAATACCGCAAAACCGAATAAAAAGACTGAAAGATCAAATAGAGTAAACTCAAATTAATAATTTTTCTTACATTTGGATTTTTAGAGAAGTAGCCGCTGATAAAGATAAAGGCGGGCATATGGAAGCTATATATAAAATTGACAATATTCTCAAGGCCTTCCTTACTTGCCCCGATGATGTGTCCCAGGACAACAAAAAAAATTAATATGCCTTTGATATTATCCGATTTTATATCTCTGCCCATATCCAACCACTCATTTATAATAATTTTTTATTGAATTAATTCAAGTATGGTCATAATAATTTTTTATGTCAATAAAGCTTTAGGATCAAAAAAGCAGCGTACTTGTTAAAAGCACACCGCCTGGATACTTAATATTTATAGATATTGCTTTCAGCCAGCTTGTTATTTTCACTATCAAAGATCTTCAGTTGTATCTCTTTTGGTTTTACTCCATTGGGAACGAACGCATACATGGTATGTTCATCTTCAAACGTATACTCAACTGCTTTTCCATTGATATAGACTTGTGAGCTTGTTGTGAAATATTCACCCTTCAGCACAATGGCTGATCTGCCTTTATATTGGCCCTTAACAGCACTTTCTATAGCCGGGTCCCCCAGCCCTAATCTGTATGCTTTGCTTGGACTGATCTCGAGGCCGCTTTCTTCAATCCCTTCCCTTTTTCCAAACAAAATATCATATTGAAGCAGCTTATAGCCTTCCTGGTCGCCGGAATCTATTGGAGAATGCTCAGCATAGTCCATTCGCGGAAGGAAGGATTTATCCTCTTTCCTTAACTGGTTTAGGTAATCCGTTAAGTAATAGCCTTTAAGTCCTGCACGTTCCAGAATATACGGACCGACAAATGGACTGCTCAGATTAAGCTGTTCCTTTTCCCGGTTCCCCAGGTTGTCCCATACCAAAATAGGTGTGGAATACATTTTTACATAATCCTCAAAATTGGCATCACCTTCAAAATAGCCAGCTTCTTTATAGACCTGATAATTATCACCTAAAAGTGGAAGATGATCGCCAAAGAAAGCAATAATGGTTTTTTCCCCCGAGGCTTCAACTTCATCAATTAAACGTTTTAGTTCCTTATCGACCTCTACCAAATTATCTGAATAAAACTCCAAAATATTTTTAGCTTCAGGTGTAAAGGTCCCTTCCTTGAGCCCTGCTTCCATAGTGGCATAGAACTTCTTGGCATCTGTTCGGTACGGTCCATGATTTTGCATCGTGACTGCGAAAATAAAATTCGGGTCATCATTTCTGTTAAGCTGCTTTATGATCTCGTCAGTAATTTCATTATCTCGAAAATACATCATATCCTGCACAGGCTGCGGGAAAAACTCAAGGCTGACAAAATGATCAAATCCCAGCCATTTATAAACTGTATCTCTTTCATAGAACCAATTATGGTAGGTATGATAGGCAATTGTTTTATATCCTTGGTTCCTTAAAAGGGCTGGCAATGCCGGCAGAGGATTTTTGATAAAGCTTTTATATGCGACACTGCCGGACGGTAGAAACTGATTGCTCATGCTTGTTAAAATCTCAAATTCTGTATTGGCGGTAGACCCGCCATATACAGGAACGTGAACAAGACCTGAACTATAGTCATTTTGCAGCTGGTGAAAATTAGGAAGCGGATCTTTATTAAATTCCACCTGCTCCATGACAGTTGGGTCCCAAAAAGCCTCACTCATGATCATAATGATATTTGGTTTTTCTCCGGCTTCCGGGTACACGGGCGATGATTCCTCCATGTCCCGGACCAAAGCGGATATTTTAGATGCTGTATATTCTTTTGGCTTTTCCCCTTTAATTCCTTTTATATTTCTGGCAAAGCTAAGGAGTACGCCATTTTCGTAGTAATTTTCTTTTTGATTAGGTGTTTGGGCCTTAAATGCTTGAGCAAAGATATCAGCATATAGCAGAACGGAAAGAATGATAAATGAAATAGCAGGAATCATTATATATCTGGATTTTTTTTCTTCCTTTTTAATTTTCCTAAATAGATATACTAAAAATGCTGCACACAGCAAAATAGCTGTAATGATTACAATCCAAATTCCAGCAGAGATGTCAGAGAAAAACTGCAGCATGTTTCTTGCTTCCCCAGCCATCATAACATCTGCCGGCAATAAGGGATCCCCTCGAAGCCTCTCTTTTGTAAAGCTGGCAAATGCCAGAAAGCCCAGCAGGCAGATCGTCAGAATGGAGCTAATAAAGACAGCCCGCTTCGAAAAAACAAAGTATACACCATAAAGCAGAAACAGAAGAAAATATAAGTAAGAACCCTTTAAAGGATATTGTAGTATCCATTCCGCAAACTGAATAACCCCACCCCTATGAATGGACTCCATCACAAATAGGGTAACAGCTGCCAACGTGATCATCCATATCAACATATTGAATAATCTCTTTGCTTTAAACTGCATTCATGCTCCTACTTTCTATCTTTGTTTTTCTATTGTATGTATTTTAGCCGGTTTTATAAAAAACATAGGACTTCCATAGCACACGGAAGCCCTCATGAAGTCATTCAGCTTTTAAAACTAAAAATGCAGTAAGCATACCTAAGTATATGCTGACTCCCGGAGCAGTAAGCACATGCCCCGCTATCAAGGCTATTCCAAGCCCAAGAGCAATTCCGGATGCAAGCAATGCGTTTTCATACTCCAGGTAGAAAGAAAACCTCTTGATTAAAACCTTGGCCAGCATATATAACATGAATATCAATGGTGCCAGATAAACAAGAGAACCCAAGTAGCCCAGGGAGTAAAATACATCATGAAAATCCATTTCAATCATTTTAGCTTCACTCTGGTAATTTCCCGCATACCCCATGCCAAAAAGTTTCTGTGTTAGCGGTGCCTCTTTAAAATATTCACGATGCTCACTCCAATATTTCTCTCTGCCGCTATAGACAAGGTTCTGCATCTGTTCATCTGTAACTTCTGCAGTATGGCTGTATTCCTCTTCCATTTCGGTATCTGGTGGCGCTTCTCCCATTCCGAGCCAGGATAAATGCATATTCATATTAGTTGCGAGCGGTGAAAACGGAGTATAAAGAGCAGTACCAATCATTAAAAGGAGTAAAATCCAAATACTGCTTAATTTGATTTTTATCTCCCCTGCCTTTTTCCCTTTTACATAATCATATACGGAAAAGATTAATCCGAATAGCAGGACGATCATAATTGCCCCATAGCCAACCTTCGTACCCAAAGCCAGCAAGGAATAAATTGAAAACACTACTGGAATCCAGTACCATTTTGACACTCTAATAGCCAGTAGTACTGCAACAGGAAAAAGCATCGCCAATATGGCACCAAGCTCATTTCCGGCATAGAACCAGCCAACATGGCCTTCCTTTCCGCCTTCATAGCTTGCGAAGGCAGTACCTGTCAAGCCGGCGGCTGTCATAACACCGCCGATCACTGCCACACTGTAAAACAGGTAGCGCAGCGTTTTCTCCATCCATATCTCGCGCGAAAGAGTTTTAAATATTACATAATATAATATCAGGATGACATTAAAGTATACTAATTTCACTAGATATTTGATTTCCTCTGCCAGCAGGAAAATAGGCTTAGTCGCGTAATTTGTGTATAAGTTTAGTAAAAGCAGAACTCCAAGCAGCCCAAAGTAAAGCAAATGCGTTTTTTGAAAAGGATTATTCTTCAAGAGAATAAGATACATCCCTGCAGCCGCCAAAAATAACATTCGAACAATCAAACCGATTGTAAGGTCATATCCAAGCAACCGGATGGACAGGGATGTGAATAAGTCCAAAAAAGGCTGAAACAAAATAAAAAGCAACATTAAAAGATTAATCTTTTTAAAAACAGTATCAGGTATCAACATAGGTTAGCCTCACATAAATAGATTGTGAATTAAGAATACTCGACTTAAAATGTGAAGTAAATAATTCCAGTACTCTTTTTACATGTTTGTAATATTAACATATGCATATGGGCTGATCTTATTGATGTGTCCTTGATTAAATAAAAAAAAGTGCCGGCAATCCGGCACTTTTCTACTGACTATCATAGCTTTCTTTTTTGCTGTTATACTGTTTTGAATCCGTTTTGATCAGCCATTTTAAATCAGGCTGGATAAGCGGTTTTGTGAATTTTATAATCGGTTCTCTCGTGATAATCCAGCTTACCACTATTGCTCCTCCCAGAGCTACAGCAAGCTTAATCACAGATTCAGTATATAGCTCCTCAGGCAAAAAGACTCTGTAAACCCTGATTAAATTTGTGTGAATGAGGTAAATAAATAAAGAAAACAATCCAAGCCTGTTAAAGAAAAATAATGGCTTTCCTTGGGGAACTAAAAGCATTAAGGCAACAGATACACCAATCGTTCCCGCATAAAGCAACAGGTGATACATGAGGCCTTTCCACAATGGCCAGTCAAAGTAATTATAAGATTCTCTCATGAATAAAAACTCTGTTCCTTTTGGGACATTCATATAAAAAACCATTGCACCCATAAACGCCAGAGTAACGAAAAGAGCAGCCCAGCGCAGAGGATAGCGGAAGCTTTTTGCCTTCTCCCCGAGAGTACTTAATATATTTTTATTTGCAAGTATATAACCTAAGAGAAAATACGGATAAAAATTAATCAGCTTTCTTAAAGAAAACCAGCCTGTAACCTGATCAGCATAGCTGATAATCACAGCAAATGCGATGGATATGACAAGCGGGTATCGAAGCTTCATAAAGTAAGGAGTGACAATACTCCAAACAATGACACCCAATAGATACCATAGGGTCCAATAAGGGTTAAAAATACTAAATATACGGCTTTCAGGCGTTAGGCTAATGAGCTGCTGCTCATTAATTACTTCGGATAATACACCATTCAGGAGCTGCCAGATAATAAACACAATAAATAGCTTCATGATGCGCGCCGGTTTATTCGGTTTAAAGAAATAGCCCGTCAATATAATAAACAAAGGCATATGGAAAAAGTAAATAACATTATATAGATATAACATCATTTCATTTCCTGGTATATCACGATAGGTTTCAATCATATGGCCAAAGACAACCGTAAAAATCAGCAGGCCTTTGATATTATCAAACCATGGATTTCGAACAGTGCTCATACGTACCTCCTTTTGAATCAGAATTCAGCTGAGAATACAGTTATTTATTATAACAAAGATACAAAAAGCTTCAATGGAACAAAAGTACAGAAAACCCAATATGTCTCTTTCCCTAAATCTAAGCATATAAAACCCTTAAAAAACAAAAAAATCCAGTTAGACACTGGATTTTTATGTTGCAGGTGTTACTTTTAGCCCGCTTTGTTTTTTGATCGCTTCTTCTCTAAATTTCTTTTGTTCTTCTTTCGACATCTTTTTATATTTCTTTAGAAACTTCTCATATCCAGGCAAAACTTCGTCAATTGGTCCGTATTCTTTAATTTCGCCATACTCAAGCCAAAGAGCCTTTTCACAAAACTCTTTAATTTGGCCCATCGAATGGCTGACAAAGAATATGGTTTTTCCCTTTTCCTTGAACTCAAACATTTTTTGTTTGGATTTCTCGGCAAACACTTTATCGCCAACAGATAAGGCTTCATCAATGACAAGGATATCAGGATCGACTGTAACAGAAATCGCAAATCCTAATCTGGACTTCATACCGCTCGAATACTTTTTAACCGGCTGGTCTATAAACTTGCCTATATCTGCAAAATCGATAATTTCAGGTTCCAGCTCACGAATCTCCTTCTTGTTAAAGCCAAGCATCAGACATTTCAGTTCAATATTTTCCCGTCCAGTCAGCTGATTATTCAAGCCTGACGCAATGGCAATCAGAGAAGTTTGTCCCACAGCTTCAACCTTGCCTGAGGTCGGTGGAATTACACCGGATATAATATTGGACAACGTCGACTTACCAGACCCGTTAACACCAATTAGGCCGATTACATCTCCCTGCTCAGCAGTGAAGCTGATATCCTGCAAGGCGTAGAAATCTTCTCCGTAACCGTTAGGCAAAATGACATCCAGAAGCTTTTCAGAAGTTTTGCTATGCATTTTATATTTTTTATATACATTTTGGACAATAACTGATTTAGTCATTTTTTCACATCCATTTTATAAATAGTCGACAAAATGGTTTCTGAACTTCAAATGAAGGAATGAACCGATACCCAGTAATACAATGACAAGTGCCCAGAAATAAATGGTATAACCGATATTTTCAACCATAAACCATGAAGTTCCCAGAAGGGCAGCACGGTATCCCTCTACAATGTAGTATAGGGGATTTGCCATCATCACCATTTGAATAAATTCAGGCAGTTTTGATGACTCCTGAGGCGTCCAAAGCAATGGAGTCAAATATAACAGCATTCTCACCACAGCCTGTACAATCATCTGCACATCCCTGACAATAGTAGCAAGTGTGGATGTAATCAAAGATAATGCTATTAGCAAAGCCAAACAGGCAAACATAAAATAGAACAATTGGAGATAATAGATCGATACAAAGAATCCCCCAAATTGCAATGCGATCGCGATCAAGGCAGTTAATAAAATATGCGGGTAAAATTTAGAAACAATAACATAGGTCGGAATCACACTCATTGGGAAGCTCATTTTTGCAATGAAGTTTATCCTTGTATAGATGGCCTTGGAAGCTTCAAGTATAGCCGGGTTCACAAAGAACCAAACGACAATTCCTGATAACATCCAGTATACATAAGGTATACCATTTACCGGCGAACCTCCGCGAATTCCAATACCAAAAACAAACCAATAAATTCCTATCTGAATTAAGGGATTGATTAATTCCCAAAGCATCCCCAAATAATTATTATTATTCTTGCTCTTAAGTTCAAAGAGAGATAAACGGATTATAAGATAAAACGCATTAACTTGCTCTTTGATGATCGTAATCATTGATTTCATTTTATGAATCCTTCCTAAACAATACATAAGGTACGTTTAATTCAAATAAATTCATCCAAAACAGAAGCTTCGAAGCAATAACTCCGAAGCGCTAATTTATTTTAGCATAATAGTATGTTTTTTTCTAATTTTATTACAGGGCTCTTCTTTTCACTGCAACAGATTCTTCCCCGAATAAATAATTAATCAAATTCTCGCATGATTTCCCATTGGAGTACTTATTCCACTTTCTTGCATATTCACCAATCAGCTCATGATCAAATTTTTCTTCTCTAATCAGCTTAATGATCTCAGTTGTGCTTTTCACGACAGGACCCGGCACCATGGATTCATACTGGTCCCACAGCCCTCTTTCTTTTTGGTAATCCTCCAGGTCATAAGCAAAGAATATCATAGGCCTGTTTAACAAAGAATATTCATATGGAATAGATGAGTAATCCGAAATGAGAAAAGTTGATATTAATAATAGCTCGTTTATATCATACTTGGAAGAAGAATAATCATAAACAAACCCTGGGTATAGATCAGAATAATTAACATTACTCTTTATTGCAGGGTGGAGTCTCAGCAATAAAATATGGTCATCCGCTAATTCTTCATACAATTTCTTAAGATCAAGCTCCAGCTGAAAAGAGTCCAGCTCGCTGTCCCTATAGGTTGGAGCGTAAAGGATCTTTTTCTTATATTTCAAATCAGGATTTTCCTTAATCAATTCTGATATTAATTCGTTCTGCAGATTTTTATCATAAAAAAAGTCGGTTCTCGGGATACCGGTCCTTAAAATACTTTCCCCAGGAACATTAAAAGCCTTCATAAATATATTAGCCATAACGTCCGAACCAACGACTATCTTGTGAAAGTTTTGGTATACGCGCAGAAAGCGCTCATGTGCTCTCTTACTGCGGAATTTGTTTGACTCATCTTCAAGGCCAAATTTTTTAATAGCACCTGAAGCATGCCAAAGCTGGACACAGGTTACTTCATCTTTAAAATCAGTAACAGAAAGAACACCAAAATAATTATCTATGAAAATAGTTTTGGATGTTGCCAAATGGTAGACAGACTTCAGCACATAAGCAAGGTTGGCTGACTCAAAAGGGATTGCTTTAATATCATTGTAAGATTCAAAATGCCTTATGCTAGATCCCTTATAAAGAACAACTGTATCAGCATCAATTCCCTGTTTCCTCATTTCCTCAAAGACATATTGACTATTGTCCCCAAACGTTATTAAAAAAACAACCTTATTTTCAAGCGGGAACAGCTTAAACAAGTTAAACAGCCACTTAAAAATAAGGAGATATAAAGAAATGATTAATTCTCTAACCATTTTTCACCTTATGGAGATCAGTTTTGATTTTTGAAGTGGAGATGCCAATTGTACGCGGCAAATAAATAACTTCACAATATTCTTTGAGGAAATCAAAGTGCCCTTTCCAGTCATCGCCCATTACGAATACATCAATATCATGCTTAACAACATCCTCAATCTTTTGTTCCCAGTTATTCTCCGGAATTACTTCGTCTACAAAGTTAATAGACTCCAAAATTATTTTTCTATTTTCATAGCTATGATAGGATTTCTTATTCTTCTCTTGATTAAATGAGTCAGTTGAAAGGCCGACAACAAGGTAGTCACCCAAGTCCTTTGCCCTTCTCAGCAAATTAATATGTCCAATATGAAGCAAATCAAATGTTCCATATGTTAAAACCTTTTTCATTTATATCAACTCCTTACCAAGTATGAAACCAGGTAATCGAATATATTTACATTCTAAGTAACCTCTTTACATAAACACAAAACATTTACATGAAATTTACTTTTCAGTCCTTATTATATAACTCTGGCTCTCTAATTTCAAACCAAAGTCGAAAGTTGTCGTATCCAGTACATCCAAATAATTCAAAAAGCAAAACGCACTAAAAGAAAAACAGCTTTAACCAGTTAGTAAAAAACAAGTTATCGCTGCATACAATTGACTATTATATAGTTTTAATGAAGAATTTCAAGTTATTTTAATCTTTTATTTGGATCGTCTTTTTCTAATTTCTGAAACAACGAAACCCATTGTTTACAGACCTGTATTTTGGAATATTTCCTTAACACTAATTCATATGCCTCACTGCCGAATGACTTTATCTTTTGGGGATCGTTCAGCAATTCAATAATACGGTCTGCCAATCCATTCTGATCTCCATGGGGAACTAAATAGCCATTTTTGCCATGGTCTATTATATCTCTCATTCCGTAATTCACATCATAGCTCACTACCGGGACTTTACAGGACATAGACTCAAGGCTTACGACATTTAGCCCCTCAAATTGGGAAGTAAGGATAGTCAGGCTGCTTCTGCCAAGGACCTCCCCAATCTTAGTGGTGTATCCTTTTAGCTTGACTTGTTCCTTTAAGCCCAGATCAATAATAATCCCTGCAAGCCTCTCCTCATCTTCACCATGCCCATATATCTCAAGCCTCGCATCAGGAATATGTTTTATGACACGTTTGAAGGCCATTATGGCTTCATCTATACCCTTTTCCGGATGATATCTTGATATCATTGTGACTAACCGCGGATCTTGATTAAGCTTAAAATCTTTAATGGGAGTAATAAAGTTTGGAATGACATATACATTTTTGTAGTCCCCGAACTGCTTAATGATATCCTTTTTTTGTGACTCAGTCAGCACAACCAAAGCCTCTTCATTTTCCAGGTTATTCAATAACGTTATATGGTCTGCCTTAATTGGGCTTCCATATTGGTGAGGATAGTCAAAATGATTGGTATGGATGGAGTAAATTCGATGTGCTGCTTCAGGCTTCATACTTAATACCTTTGATGCAGATCCCACCCCATCGCAAATCAAAAATGGCTTCTCTTTTTGTTCACCGCAAATCTCATTAAGAAAATAGACATGAAATTCTTTATTATTCTTAAACTCATGCACTTTTTGTGTTTGCCTGTTAAATAGGTAAATTCTTTGAATCTTACCATTCTTATGATTAAACCATTTTGATAAAAAACAGAATCCATCCTTCGTGTAATGGAGTTCCTGTTTAGGTTCATTGCTGGTTAAATCATAATAGGTTTTTAGGCGGCAATAGCCTTCACGGTGAAATTCTTCCCTGGCAGTACGATTCCGATTTTCGTTAAAGTAGTCAATATGGGTTAAGCGGCCGTCTTTTGACCATTTTTTATATTTGATATAAAGTCCATCTTTAAAATATCTTGCGTATTGTTTATTCTTATATTCACTATCCTGAACATAATACCCATCTTCATTCAGGCTGGATACAGACTTGTAGTTCTTTAGTTGCTCTCTTCTTACTTTCCCATTGCAATACTTTTCCCGATAATAATTATGTACATTAATAATATTGACCTTTGAATATAGCCGTCCATCATTAATTAACTTTTCCTGTATTTCATCGTAATTATCTTTATAATCCAGGCTAATCAAGTCGACATCGTATCCATGCCGGAAGCTTAGTTCCCTCGACCGGCTTAGCATAACGCTTGTGATTCCGCCTTTATTGACATCAATATCATAAAGCAGCATGTAAACTTTTTTACCCAAAGAAAAACCTCCTGGCAGCATCCTTATCTTTTGTTACTGGAAGAATAATATCGGAACGTCTCGTGCAATCCATCTCTTAAGGTATATTTCGGCTCCCAATACAGATCTTTTTTCGATTTTTCATTGCACAGAACACTTCTTTTAATATCGCCTTCACGTTCATTTTCATATTGAGGACTTTGTGAAGTTCCTGTTATCTCCATAATAGTGCCTGTCAGTTCATTTAAACTTATTTCGCTCCCCGTAGAGATATTATGTACGTCTCTGCTTCCAAGTTTAAGTGCTTGAACATTTGCATCTGCCACATCTTCTACATAGATAAAGTCCCTTGTTTGTTCACCATCACCAAAAATGGTAATCTGCTGTCCTTTTACAATAGAATCCATGAAGATGGAAATAACGCCGCCTTCTCCAAGGGCATCCTGCCTCGGTCCAAACACATTCGCGTACCTTAAGATCGTATAATCTAATCCATGAAGGCTCCAGCTCATCTCTAAATATTTTTCAACTGAAAATTTAGAAACACCGTAAGGAGATAGTGGAGAAATTGGGTGTTTTGTATCAATAGGCAGATATTGAGGAACACCATAAACTGCAGCACTTGATGCGTAGATTACTTTTTTAGTATGAGCTTTCACAGCCGCCTCAATAACCTTAAGAGAACCCCGAATATTAACCTCTTCGTCATACAGGCTGTCTTGAATGGAGTTGAATACACTAACTTGAGCAGCCTGATGAATAATATATTCAGGCTGCTCCTTTACCACAATCTCCTCAAATACCGGTTCCAAAATGCTGCATTCGTAGAAGCGCACATTGGCTGAATCTATATTACATTTCTTGCCTGTTGCCAGATTATCAACAACTGCAACGTCGTAACCCTCAGCAATCAATTTATCGGCGATATGAGATCCAATAAATCCACAGCCTCCCGTAATCAGGACTTTCTCTCTCATATTCCTCCCCCGTTCCTGTTTCACATCACTGAAAGTCATTCTGAAAGTTCTTCATCCTCTTCCTTCCCGAGAATTAGCCTGTCAACCACTCTTGCACTTGAACTTCCATCGTGATGATCAAAGAAATATTCAATGAAAGGTTTGATTTTTTCCATCTTAAAGTCCCCTGTACTAATCGTTTGAATCATTTCCTCCGTATTTCGAACAAGAGGACCAGGGATGAATGAGGTATACTCGTAATAAAAATCGCGCTTTTGAACATATTCCTCAACATCATAGGCAAAGAAGATCATCGGCTTATTTAACAGTGCATATTCAAAGCAGACCGAAGAATAGTCCGTAATCAGCAAATCTGTAACAAATAATAAATCATTGATTTCCCGGTAAGAAGAGAAATCATAGAAAAAGTCCTTATATTGATATGGAATGTTAAAGTCGTTTTTTACAAATGGATGGATTTTAAACAAGAATACATATTCATCCTTAAGCTCATGGTATAACTTGTCTAAATCAAGAACTTCCATAGGATAATGGGCAGACTGCTGGCCATTTCCCCTAAAAGTAGGAGCAAAGGTGATAACCTTTTTACCCTTCAAAAATGGAAACTCTTCATACAGCCTGCTCTTCACTTCATTTTCATAATTCTTATCAAAGAAGATGTCTGTTCTGGGAATACCAGTCGGAATAACCTTTTCTTCCTCAATTCCGAAACCTTCAGCATAATATTTTGCGACATGCTTAGAGCTAACAATAGCCTTCGTATAATTCCTATGATTCCTTGAAGTCGGAGAAGGACCGCCTGGACGGCCAATACGGCTGAATCCAAAAGTTTTAAAGGCTCCTACTGCATGCCATAATTGAATGAGCTCGGCATCCTTTCTAATAGTAAGAGGATAGACCATTGGATAAAAATCATCCAAAATAATAAACTTTGAAGTAGCAAGATGGTAAGCGAGACTCTTAATTTCTTTAAATGTTTTTTTCTCTCCCACTCCGCGTTTGAGCATAAAGTGATAATCCAGATCCAGGTTCCTCTTTAACATTTCTTCATAAACAAAATGAAAATTCCCGCTCATATCGCTTCTGCTGTCAGAAGCAAATAACACTTTATTTTCCTTAATAGGCAAGAAGCAATAAAGCTTATATAAAATTCTAAACCCTGTGGAATTAAGGAAACGATAGAATAGGCCTCTCCTGCTTTCTTTTGCATCAAGACTCATTTCTCTAGGGTCAAAATCCTTTAACTTAGAGGACACGATCTTCAGTGTTTTGACAGGCTGATCATAGGAAGCAATCAAATTAAATTTCATTTCCCGTTTTGCTGTGAAGTATTCCATCTTTGCAGAGTGGAAGCCTTTATCAAGGAATGGCGAAACATTGCCAAGCGTAAAGATCTTTTTATATCTTTGATCCCCTAAAACATGAACTTCCGCTTCTATGTAAACCTTATACTCAGAGTCAGGAAGCGGGCGGCTATTCCCATCAATTGTAGCGAAGTTAATGGTCCCTTCAAACCCAGCCCATTCATAGAATTCATCAATTTCCACATCCAAACCCAGACTCTTCACAGGCAAGTCAGCAAGGGGGATAGAAATCCTCGTTCCGTTTTTCCCGATCAGAATCAGCCTTTTCTTTACTAAATCCTCATCACGCATAGGGATCTCTTCCAGATAGAAGTAACCCCGAACCTTCATAATCGGTCCATTCCAGCTTAGATGCGTCACTTTACGCCTCGGGATAAGCGTTTCCTCTTTGCCTGCCAGTTCATTTAAGGTTGGCAAAGATTCGCCAAGACTTTCCGTCTTGATAATAATGCGATCCTTATTAATCACCAGCGGATCCTCTGATCCCAGTTCTGTTTCAAAATCCGGTGCTGGCTGACTGACAGCCGTTCCCTTTCCCGATCTCAATATAATATTCTTTATTTTTCTCTTAAGGCGTGAAACCATTGCTTTCTGCTCCTATCATTTAAGAAATCCCTGCTCCTAATGCAAAAGGGGGATTATGCTAATCCCCCCGCCTAACTACTATATGCCTAGTTTGTCTTCCCATTAGACAGCAAGTGATCGACAATCCGCTCACTCGCTTTCCCATCCAGGCGGTCGAAAAAGAAGTCCCTGAAATCAGAGACAGGCTTCAAATCAAAGTTGCCCTGTTGAATTTTAGTGGCCAGTGCATTAGCATTTTCAACTAAAGGCCCTGGTATAAAGGATTCGTATTCAAAATAAAAATCACGGTCTTGCTTATATCGTTCCAAATCATCAGCAAAAAATACAATCGGCCGGCGAAGCAAACTGTAATCAAATATAATTGAAGAATAATCTGTTACCAGAATATCTGCAAGAGATAACAATTCCTCTATTGTAAATTCCCCGCCTATTTGGCATGCAAAGTCTTTTTCATCTTCCCGAATCTCGATGCCCGACTTCATATAGGGATGAAGATGAATGAGAAATGAATATTCATCACCAATTCGATCCTTCAACAGCCCAATATCAATCGGTATAGTGTATTTCGTCTGATAATGGCTGCTTCCTCTAAAAGTAGGTGCAAATAAAATCAGCTGCTTCCCATCATGTTCAGGAAATAAATCCAGGAACTTTTGCTTCACTTTTGCTTTTTCCTCATCCATAAAAAAATAATCCGTTCGGGGCAGGCCCAAAGGATATATTCTCTCTTGAGGCATACCAAAAGCCTCAGCATAATGAGGAATGACATTCGCAGAGGTAACATATACCCTTGAATAATTTGAATGAATCTTTACATGTCTTAAATACTCTTTGCTTGGACCAAAAGGCTTATTTATTGTACTCAGGCCAAACTTCTTAAAGGCGCCTGCTGCGTGCCATAGCTGAATGACTTCTGTACCCTTCCGTTGTTTAACCACATATACAGGAAAATAAAAATCATCGATTATAAAGAAACGTGAAGTTGCAAGTGAATAGCTCGCCTTCAGCATATGTAAAAAATAATTCAGCTTGCCTGAAATCGTACTGTTAAACTTCTTAAATAAAAACTCAAATTCAAAGTCTTGACTTCTTTTATTAAATTCCCTGTGAATATAAAGCAAGTTCCCTTCCAATTGCTCAGATCGATAGGAAGCAAACGTCACTTTATGTTTATTCACAGGGAAAATAATGCTAAACAGAAAGAAAGAGACCTGGATAATAAATTTCACCAATAAAGTTGGAGCCATCTTAATATTCACAGCAAAATCCTGCCTTTCTCTGTTCAGCAAAAACTTATTAAATCTTCCATTCCATTACTGTTTTACCCCAGGAGGATGTTAAGTCCTTTTCAAATGCATCTATAATATCCTGAATTGTTCTAACCACCTGAACTTCCCCTACAAGAGTGGCTAGGTATTCAACAAAGTCAGGATGTTCTTTCATAAAGTCAACAGTATTCTGGAAGTCTGTCCGCCCGCTGCGGCTGCTTCCAATCACAGTGATTCCTTTTTCGAGAATCATTCGGGTATTGACTTCAACCGGATATTCAGAAACACCCATAATCGAAATCGATCCTTCTGGCTGTATATGATCAATAATTTGATCAATGGCATATTGGCTGCCCTTTCCGCCTACTGCTTCGAATGCGTGGTCAATCAGCAAATCTTCAGGTATTTCATCAATCTGGTAAGCTTCATCCACAAAAGAAAAATGATCAAGCTTGTACTGATTTTTACCGAAAATAATCACTTTGCTGTCTTTATAGCGTTTCTTTAATATTAATGAGGTAATGTATCCTAAATTCCCATCACCCCATACCCCAAATACATTGCGGCGTCTATGGGCTCTTGTTTCAAAACGGACCAGTGAGTGCATAGCAATCGTAATTAATTCAATGAAAGCTGAAACATGCTTATCCAGTTCATCTGGAAGCTCAACCAGCCGATCCCGATTTAAAAAGACATAATCCTGCATAAACCCATCATATCCGCTGGATCTGAATTTACTTGATCTCAGGTAATTCTCTGCTATAATTTCATCAGTCTCTGTTGGTGTATTTGGCACCATCACGACAGAAGTCCCTGTTTTGAACTCACCTGCAGGATCGTACACTACTTTCCCAACACCCTCATGGATTAAAGCCATTGGCAGTTTCTTAGCAAGAGCTTCTTTTCCGCGGGACCCTGTGTAATAACGCTGGTCTGCTGCACAGATGGATAAGTGTGTTGGACGAACCACTACATAATCCGATTGAAGTGAGCGGTCTTTGTATGTGACCTCGAATTGCCGCGGAGAAACTAAACGATATACTTGATTAATCATCTTGAAATCCGCTCCTGTATAATAGCATTAGCAACTTTTAGATCGTAAGGTGTTGTCACTTTAATATTGAAAACTTCCCCTTTGACTAACTTGACTTTATCTCCATGAAGTGCACAGATTTTACAAGCGTCAGTAAGAATTTTCTTCTTTTCATCGTCAAGGTCATTATAATATTTCACTAGTTTCTGGATGTTGAAGCTTTGTGGCGTCTGCCCCTGGAACATTGTATCCCTTACAGGAATATCGGAAATCACTTCCCCATCCTCTGATTTAATAATGGTGTCAATTGCCTCAATTACTGTATCCACCGCTCCATATTCAATGGCTGCATCAATATTTTCCTCAATGATGCGGTGTGTGAGGAAAGGACGTACAGAATCATGAGTGACAATGACATCATCTTCATTGATGCCGAAGTTTTCTTCTATATATTTTATCCCGCACATAATGGACTCGTTTCGGTCAGAGCCGCCCTCCACGACAACCAGGCGATCATTTTGGCCGATGTGCTTCTTCATAATATCTCTTGTATGATTAATCCAATCCTTTGGAGAAACAATAATGATTTTATCAAAACGGTCATTTAGTAAGAATTTTTCAATTGTGTGTATAATGATTGGACGGTTATTTAAGGTTAAGAATTGTTTGGGCATATTAATATTGCCCATACGCGTTCCCTTACCTCCTGCAAGAATCTCTGCATATATCACCTTTACCACTCCTTTTGATCAGCTGCTTCAATTATTTTAATTCGTTAAGTTTTTTGTAATTATTTGATAGGATTTGTCAAAGTTTGATAGCAAAACCCATATTTCAATATACACTTTTTCTTCAGGGTTATCAAGTTACCCTATTATTCGACAAGAGCTGTCACGACCGGTTTTACTCCATTAATGGAAGGCCTTTATTAAATTTATATTAATGCACGATGACAAAAAAATATCAGGCTGTTCTTAGAACAGCCTGATGGCAATATACCGTTAATTATAGTAATTCATAATGCCTTTATAAATGGCATCTGCTGCCTTTTGCCTATAAGTATTGCTTGCCAGTTTTTGTGCATCGCTTGAGTTAGTTATAAAGGCAAGCTCGACAAGCACACTTGGCATTTTGGTATTCTTGATTACATAGAAACCGCCATTCTTAACGCCTCTATCTGTTGTGCCCAGTGCTTTCACCAGTTCCTTTTGTATTTCCTCGGCGAGTTCTTTGCTGGCCGCGGAAGCATATGTACTATCGTACCAGGTCTCCGTGCCATTTGCTGAACTGCTTGTAAAGGAATTAACATGGATACTTACAAAGATATCTGCCCCAGATTTGGCCGCTTGATTTACCCGGGCTTCTAAAGAAGGATAGGTATCGGTTTCTCTTGTCATAACAACTTTAGCGAGAGAATTTGAGAGTTTTGAATTCACTCTCTTAGAAACATCCAGCACAATCTCCTTCTCCACTAAGCCATTTCCGGACGCACCTGGATCCTTGCCGCCATGGCCTGGATCAATAACAATCGTTTGGCCAACGATTCTTTTTTTCAGCAAGCTATTCACACTTTCACTAACAGAAATCGGGCCGCCCAGGATCGTGAAATTGGTAAATTCATTATTTGCAATTGATTTTTTAATGACTTTCGGGATACTATTCGATTCGATTAATAAAATCGGTGCATTTTTCTTGGCTGCCAGGACTGAGCCTGTCAGTGCATCTGCAAAAATAGTCCCTTTCGTAATAAAAGCATTTGACCGAGATGAAAAATACGCATTGGCAATATTCGCAGACACTTCATACCGGCTGTTTCCACCGAACCTTCTAGGGTTAGGGACATTTTTATAAACCGTGTCAGAAACGCTCAATGGACCACCTGAAATAATGGTTTGAGTTATATTCCTGCTATTGATTAAGTTTTGTGTAGATTTTTCAAGGTTATGCTTATTATTAGTCAAAAGGATTGGATAGCCGTTTCTTGCCGCATACGGAGCTATGGACAATGCATCAGGAAAATTAAATCCATCCGCAATGACTACTCTGCTGCTGGATCCCAATTCTTTGGCGATATTGTTCGCGACTTCCATTCGGCTATTACCAGCAATACGCTTAACTGAAATGCCCATGGCGTTTAATTCTTTTACAATATTTCCGGACACACTAATCGTTCCACCGACAATAATTACATTTTTAGCTTTTAGTCTTTTAATCTCATCTTTTGTTCTTGGAGTTAAAGAACCAGGTTTTGTTAAAAGCATTGGCGCATTGTATTTATACGCAAGAGGTGTAGCTGCCAGGGCATCACCGTACGCCTCCCAGTTTGCCAGCACCACAGTAGATGCGCTCGACCATCCATTCTTCGAAACATTAATCGCAACATCAAACCGATCCTGCCCGCCTAATCTTGTGGTACTTCCGGCTGAAGCCTCGAAAGTAACAAATAATGATAAGATTAGAACAAATAGACAGGCTGTCAGGTTCTTCTTCATCTTTCAGCCTCCCATGATGTTATTCTATAAATTTATAATAATGACCAAGGACTAGTGATCAACAGGACAAATAGTTGAACTGCCCTCCTTTTTTACAAGTATTAAATTTCCGTGACAATTTACATAGACTGACTAATTATAACATATATATACATATTTTTTAGTACTTTCTCCAAAATTCAGCAAATTTATTAATCTTTACTAGTTTATAACCTGCTGAATTAGGGTATAAAAAAGGGTGACAATCCTTGAGGAAGTCACCCTGTTAAACTATTAATTATCAGTTAGTGTTGCTCCCGGATAATAGAATCCTAATATTTCATTATATTTTTTACCAGCCGCAGCCATTGAATTTGCGCCATATTGGCTCATGCCAATTCCATGCCCAAATCCTGCTCCTGAGAAGTTCATCGAAACATTTGGCAGATTGTTTGCTACGCTCTCATTAACGGAAATCGGCCCGCCAAGAATGGTAAACTGATCAAATACATTATTGGCAATAGACTTACCAATAACTGTTGTCAGCGAATCAGGCTTGATTAACAGAATTGGCGCATTATTCTTTGCCGCCAGTACAGAGCCTGTTAATGCATCTGCAAAGACATCCCCTCTAGTTATAAATGCATTTTGGCTGTTAGAGAAATATGCATTCGCTATCTTCGCTGAGACATCATAACGGTGATTGCCTCCGAACCTTTTCGGATTAGGAACACTGTTATAAACTGTGTCAGATACACTTAATGGCCCGCCAGAAATAATTGTTTGAGTAATATTTCTGCTATCTATCAGACTTTGAGTAGACTTCTCAAGGTTATGCTTATTATTAGTCAATAGAATTGGATACCCATTTTTTGCTGCGTATGGAGCAATCGATAAGGCATCAGGAAAATTGAAGCCATCCGCAATTACAACTTTGCTGCTGGAACCGATTTCCTTGGCGATGTTTTCGGCCACTTGCATTCGGCTATTACCCGCAATTCGCTTAACAGAAATGCCCATTCCCTTTAATTCACTAACGATTCCATCGGAGACACTTATCGGCCCTCCGACAATGATAACGTTTTTCGTTTTTAATCTCTTAATCTCATCTTTAATTCTCGGTGTTAAGGACTTAGGCTTGGTCAGAAGCAAAGGTCCATTATGCTTATAAGCAAGAGGTGCAGCTGCAAGAGCATCACCAAATGCTTCCCAGTTTGCTAAAACCACCGTATTGGCAGTAGACCAGCCATTCTTTGAAACATTGATTGCTACATCAAAGCGATCCATGCCGCCCAGACGCGTGTGACCAAGCACCTCGCTGCCCGTTACAAGGGTACTTTTCATATTGCTTGTACCAAGAATGACCCGCATTGAATTGGCAGTTCTTTGTTTGGTTTCAACAAAGGTTTTGATCTTTCCATTTTCCATCACAAATTCGCCTGTAGACTTGTTTTTCACAAAAAATTCGACCGTAATAGATGCATCGATGCTGCGTCCGCTGCTGTTCTTGCCAATGAATTTTATTTCAGGTATTCTTACAATCTTAATTTCATTATTTTCATAACCAAGATCATAAAGCCAATTTTTAATGTTATTGGCTACTCCAGGTGTTCTTTCATAGGTGGAACTCCACCAGCTGCCCGGATTTTCTAAATCCAGCTTTCTAGTGTCAATTTGATCCTTATTATAGGTAACGCTCCAAGGCCTAACAGGGTCGTACGGATCCTGTTTTGCCTGAAGATATGGGTGATCATAGCCCCATAGGTTCCCACTCGCTTCAATAGATCCGCCATTACTTGATGAGTAAACAGCACTAATACGGGAGCCGTTGTATTTCATTACTTTACCAGCAGTTTCTTCTACAGCTTTAGAAGAATTAGGGTGCCATTCATAACCGCCGTACACTTGAAATGCTTGAGTATCTGCCACAGTCTGCCCAATCTTCGCAGCTGAATAGGTTCTGGCAGCAACTGCTTGTGCTTTCACCGCTTCTAAATTCCACTCTGCCGGCATTTCGTGGGGAACTACTCCTTTTAGATAATCTTCAAAAGGAATATTGATGTTGATCGGTCTCACGTACTTCGAATTCTCTACTGTATACTTAACCACACCTAAGTATTGTTTTACAGAATTGCCGTGTATCGTATGAACATTCTCAGTTGAATATTTTTCAGGCAGAACGGTAATCGTGCTATCAAACTCTTTAATTTTAGTGCCTGTAGAGCTATAAAGAGTTAATTTTCCTGATACTGCTTTGACCTTATATAGCTTGCCTTCCTCAAGTTCAACCTCTTCATCATCATCTTCCTCGATGCTATGAGAACCCTTAAGAGAAAAGCTTAACTCCGTTTTATTCCCTATGTAGTTGCTCAGTTTTACAGAAATGGTATCTGCACTTGCAGCTGAAGCACCGATATTCGCCATAGACATAACCAAGGTGAATACAACTAAAAATGATAGTATTCTTCTAAAATACAATGTACTATTTCCTCCCTTTTCCTCTTATTTTACAAGTATATCACAATTAAATTTCATCGTTGTCAATTATTTGTAAAAAATAAGGGAATAATCGGGGATTTAGAGGAAAATTTGGTGAATTTGTCACTTGCTGCAAATAAAGAAACAGTACCGCTTGGTAATGGTACTGTCTTGAAGATTTAATAAAACAAGCATTTTAAAGTACCTCATGAATAATATGTAATATAAGTCTTTTTCAAGAGGTGGGAAATATGTGCAGCTATAATGATGAATTGGATTTCATTATGCGATACTTTCAAGAGGAAGTCCAGCCAGATTCAAAAACAAAGGAACTCGGCCTTAGATTAATAGACATGGTCATTCAGCTAAGGCTGGAAAATCACTATCTGAAAGAAAAGATCATAAAAGCCGATCAGGATTTTGAATGGGTTGAAAAGAAAGCCGATGAGTGGATGTTAAAAGCAATGGAAAATTCCGAGCTGAATAAGCCCTAACGCTTTTCCATCAATTTTTATCCGCAGCCTTTTTAGCATAGATTATATACCTCTGCGGTGCGTTGCCAATATAACTGAACGGATAGCATGTAGTGACAATCAGCTCTTCTTCTTCATTTTGCAGTGTTATGATACTTAAATCGTCTGCTTCTACAATCTTAGTTTCTACTATATTATATGTATGTTCACCAAAGGGCATTTTCATTGTTAATTCATCACCAAGCTCAAGTTCCCCTAACCTTCTAAAAACTGTATCCCGATGCCCAGAAAGGACAATTTGTCCATTTTCCCCAGGATAATAAGAACCTTTGTAATGCCCTACTCCCTTTTCAAGTTCATCAGGGTCTGTCCCTTCAATAATAGCGAGTTCAGAGTTGATAGCAGGAATTTTCAGCAGGCCAACCACTTCTCCAGTTGAAGGAGCAAACCTTTCATCCCTTTCTGGCTCTGCTGTTTTTGCCACTACTTCTTTTGCTTTCTCAATACTCACATCTGCCTGTACCTTTGATTTTACGATTCCCCAGCCTGCATAACCAGTTACTCCTGCCCCCAGCAGGATAAACATAATTGATATTAGTTTTAGCTTCATTTTCCCACTCCCGATACCCAGTCCCTATATTTTCATTATAGAATAATGATTGAATGAAAAACCCCCCTTAAATGCTAAAAGGAGGGTTTTTGTTGATATTTAGATGCTTTGCCCTGCTTTTCTAAGCTTTGCAATCATTAGTAATGCTCCGCCCATAATGGACACCAGAACACCTAATGCCAACAAGTTGAAGTTGTCTGTAGCCGTATTTGGCAGTGCATGTCCGGATTTAGCATTTTAGAGTTCCCGCTCAAGCTTACCACACTTTAAAATAATCCAGCATAAAATCAGGAAGCTCCTGCTTGTCCGCCCATCGGCTATTCTCAACGACCGTCCGGCCATTCCTATCTAAAATCACTGTATTTATCGGCTTATCCAATTCATTCCTTAAACTGATTAACCCAATAATTAGAGCGAAAAAAAATAAAGCTATAATTGATAATACAATTTTTACTTTCATCTCAAATCCCTCATAAAACTTTTAGGCTATGTGTATTATACTATAAAAATACCATAAATAAGGTAATATTTTCTTTAACACTTGAAATTTACAGGATTTTTATACCAAACACCTAAAAATATTTATATGATTATGCTAAAATGATATATTAATTTTGTTTAATATTTGGTATTCTATATTTCAGGATTACAAAACTTGTAAATACTTGGAGGATTTAATAAATGAGAGTCGAAAAAAGAAAGAAAAAGCCGAAATGGCTGAAAGTGATAGGAATACTATTTCTAGTATTATTGATTGGTGCAGGCGGCTTTGCCTTTATGGTATATAAATCGCTGACAGATGCTGTCGAAACGATGCATCAGCCAATTGACAGGGAGAAATCAGACAAAAGACCTGAGAAAATCACACTTGAGAAGAAAGAGCCTTTCTCTGTCTTAATGCTTGGTGTTGATGAGCGCTCAGGTGATAAAGGCCGTTCGGATACGATGATCGTCCTGACGGTAAACCCAAATGATAAATCCATTAAGATGCTTAGCATACCCCGGGACACACGAACTGAAATTGTTGGAAAAGGCTTTGAGGATAAAATTAATCATGCATATGCATTTGGAAATGAAGAAATGTCCATGGCGACAGTCGAGAACTTCCTGGATATCCCGCTGGATTACTATATTAAAGTAAATATGGAAGGCTTTAAGGATATTGTTGATGCTGTGGGCGGAATTAGTGTAAATAGCTCGCTGGCATTTAACCAGGGAGGATATCAGTTTACAGAAGGAAGCAACAACCTTGATGGAGATGCTGCCTTAGCTTATGTGAGAATGCGCAAACAGGATCCTAATGGGGATTTTGGACGCCAGGACCGTCAGCGCCAGATCATTCAGGGAGTTATAAGAAAAGGCATGAGCGTTAATTCTTTAACCAATTTTGACGACATCTTTGGAGCACTTGGAAAGAATGTCCGAACCAACATGACTTTTGCCGAAATGAAGGATATCCAAAAGAACTATCGAGATGCTGCAGGCTCAATTGAACAGATGAAAATCAGCGGAAACGGACAAACCATTAATAAAATTTGGTACTTGATCGTTCCGGGAGAAGAACAGCAGCGCGTTCAGATTGAACTTAAAGACCACCTTGAACTGAACTGATGAAGATGAAAAAGCGAAGGAGCTCTCCTTCGCTTTTTTGCTGCAAAAAAGCACATTCTTTCAGAGATCTGAACAGAATGTGCTTTTCATATTAAAGCTTATTTAAAACTTACAAGGTTAGCCGTTTTCAATGCTACACGGACAGCTTTTCTATTCAATGTGCCCTGCTGTTTCTTAATGGTCTTCTCTTTTTTAGATAATTTATTTTGCAGGTCTTTTATGGTTTTGTCTTTTGCCGCCACCTTATCCTTTTGGGCTTTTAATGCTTTGGCATTTCTCTCTTCTTCCTGTGGATAATACTTTTCAAATCTCTCCACCATCTCTTCCAGACTGCAGCCGCTGATTGGTGTAAGAGGAGGAAGCAGTTCAGTCTGTGCAAGCTTCTCATCAAACGGCACTTTTTCAGGAGTAAGGCTATCCTTGTAGATGTGGTCAATATTATTTTTATCCAGGAAGTTAATAAAGTTATCGAAGTTCTTTGCCTGTTTCCTGGCCGGCTGCTGGAAATCAACCTTTTCGATAAGGTCTGAAAGCCTTGTCTTCTCTGTAACTTCATTTGCCCATACGTGAGTCAGATCATGGAATTCTGTTAATTCCCTCATTCGGGCATCCTTCGGAATTAATATGCTAGGCGTCCCTGCAATAGTCGCTGTAATATTTCCATGCAGCCTGGCACCAAAACTTAAATCTGCTTGTCTGATGAAATCCAGCCAAGTAGGAACATTTAAAAAGTAGCGTACTCTGTTATTCATATAGGTCCGATCCGACATTTTTACAGGATAGTTATCACTGTGCTCTGCAATTTGAGGAGCTCCTGCATAAACGAGTTTCATCTCTTTCATCCATTGTGGAATAAAATAATGATTCGGGTATTCCTCCATGCTTCTCGTAATAAAGTTTAAAACATTATCAGGAGAGAGTCTTGAAGAGTTAACAGTTACCATTGAATCCTTCGTAATGGTAGTGTCACGAATATTTAGTTCTCTTCCAAAGGCATACATAGAAGGACAGCCAATAACGGTATGGTCAACACCTTCACGGAAGCCTAATCGAGTAAGGTATTGGGAAGTAATTTCTCCCCGCAGGCCAAGCATAGTGGACTTCTCCAGTACTGCACTGACAAATGCCTTTACATCTTCATCAAAGGAAAAACCCTCATTTAGTTTTGGTTCAAGCGGTGCCCGGAGCCCTACTCCAATTACATAAACAGGAATTTTCAATTTCTTGATCAGCTTAGTATATTTACGGAGTGACGGAACGAATTCCTTACGAAAAGCATCAGCCAAAGGAATTACATAGGCATCATACTTTTCATTAATTTCATCAGCGTATTTAGGGTCATAATTGTAATAGTCCGGTGTAATCGTGACACCTTCGGTCATCAAATTGCGAAACACGCTATATTGATAAACCAGGTTACCAACATTACCCCCAATTGAATTATTGAACATGATGTGTGGTGCGTCAAATGTATCGAACGGAGACATACCCGCACGTATTAAGATGTTTTTCATAATGTTCCCCTTTCTGATTGTGAATCTCTATATAAATGAAATAAAAATAAAATGAATACAAGGAATTGAAGCAATGCCTTTGTTATTTTAACATACCAATACAATCTTTAAAAATAATTCACTTGTTTTACAATTCGGTTAAAAATATTATCCATTTGTTTTATGTATTTTACTCCTTAAAAAAGATTATTTCTTTTGAACCCTCCATTTTAATATGATAGTTTATATTCAGAGCATTATACTTTACCCTATATTTTGCAGGTTAAGCTAAGATAAAAAAATTTTTCACTAACAAAAAAAAAAGAACTAGCTTCTATATTAAGCCAGTTCTCAGCCATACCCATTTTTTTATGCTTCTGTATTCCCGTTAATTAAGTGTTCCACTACACGTTTACTTGCTTTTCCATCCTGATGGTCAAAGAAGTAATCCCTGAATGGCTTAACTTTCTCCTCTGCAAGATCCTGATTAATGATCTTTTTTACTAAAGCATCTGTCGTTTTGACCAGGTTCCCCGGGATAAAGGATTGGTATTCATAGTAGAATCCGCGCTTGCTAATATAATCTTCTACATCCGGAGCAAAGAATAGCATCGGCTTATTAAGCAATGAATACTCAAAGCATATGGAAGAATAATCTGTAATAAGAATATCAGTAATTAAGAGTAAGTCATTCACTTCCCGATAATCAGTAAAATCATAAAAGAAATCCGCATAATTATGTGGAATGGTAACCTTATTTAGAACAATGAAGTGCAGTTTAAAAAGGAAGACATATTCATCCTTTAAGTTTTGATATAATTTTTCAAAGTCCAGATTTTCAATCGGATAATGAGCTTCCTTCCTCCCCCTGCCTCTGAAGGTTGGTGCAAACATGATTACCTTTTTCCCCTTAAGGTATGGATATTTCTCATATAACTCTTCTCTTTTTGCAGCTTTATAAGCCTCATCAAAAAATATATCCGTCCGGGGAATGCCAAGGGGAAGAATATTCTCTTCCGGAATATCAAATCCTTCTGCATATTGGGGAATAATATTTTTGGAGCTTACTACAGCCTTAGTATAATTCCGATGATCCTTCGAATGGATCTTTGGACCACCTGGCTGTCCCAAGCGGCTATAGCCAAACTTCTTAAATGCACCAGCGCCATGCCATAATTGAATCAAATCAGCATTTTTCCGTATCCTTAACGGCGATACCATAGGATAGTTTTCCTCCAGAAGAATTGCTTTAGAGGTTGCAGCATAGAATGCAAGCTGTACAATTTCAGTCAAACTTTTTCTTACAAAACTATTCTCTTTAAACATGAATTTGCAGTTATATTGAAGATTCTGCCGAACCATTTCTTCATATACATACTTTAAGTTCCCTCCGATTTCACCTCTGCTGTCGGAAGCGAAAAGCACTTGATTTTCTTTAACGGGGAACATATGAAATAAATAATAGAAAAAGGCAAATAACCTGGTCCTGACAAATCTGTAAATGGGACCTGGTTTAGCGGTCTTATTCTTTATATCTCCATATAATTCACTTGGATTAAATTCTTTTAGCTTTGTTGATGTTAACAGCATACTCTTTGAATTCACATCATATGTGACCATTAAATTATGCATCAGCTGAGATTTTGCCGAAAAGTATTCCATTTTTGTATTATAGAAATCATCTTTAAGGAACTTCCTGATATCCCCTAGTGGAACTCTTCTAAAAATTCTCTCCGTGCCATTGTACTTTACCAGTATTTCTATATAGGTCTTATAGTTCCCCGCTGGTAGCGGTTTGTTATTTTTACTATCAGCCGTTGCAAAGTTGACCCTGCCAGTAAAACCCGCCCACATATATTCATTATCTACCGGCTTTTCAAGACTTAAATTCGTTAACGGTATATCTTCTAATATAAATTTATACTTTGTTTTATCTTCCACATGGATCAGTACCAGCTTTTTCTTAACATCGAAATTCTTTTTTAATGGAACTCCTTTAATGAAACAATATCCTTCTATATCTAAGATGGACCCATTCCATTTCAGCAGGGTCACTTCCTGCTCAAACTCTGCAAAATTGTTTTCCTCAAATACGTTATCCAAAGATTGTGATTCCTTATTCAGCACTTCATTCAGGGACATTTCATAGCTGTTATCTCCCTGATTTTCATTGGCTGAACTCGGGTTCACCCGTTTTGTATCATTCCCTAATTCCATTTACCCTTACCCCTTTATGAAAGCCATAACATTATTTTAGTATAATACGCCTATGCAAATAGATTAAAAGACCCAATACACAAACAAATTATAGCATATAAGTTATATTTAGTTTATTTTATTTTTAAGGGATCGTTGCTCAAAGAATGTTGTTTTTTGTTTATGCATTTATAAAATCTATTTGACTTTCACTTAACACTGATAAAATTGAAAAACCTTGCTAAAAATAAAGCAAGGTTTTGTTCCTATTTCATATTTACTTATTCTTCATAAATATGATTAAATGGCTTACTGTTCCTTTTTCAAATTCACTTCAATGTCTTCATTGAATCTTCCAGAATTTTTGGTATACATCTTCTTTCTATAAATGATTTCACCATTTGCTAATTCGATTTCTACCAGACCAGCATTATCATTTGCATCTCCATCAAATTCATATGTCCCCTTTCCTGAGCTTAAACCAATTGTACCTCCACTGCCATTGATAAAGGCTGCACCTGGGCTTTGTTCCTGTACCTCAACATCAAAGACACCGGTAGTTTCACCAGTTGATTTTAACGTCACGATATAACCGCCGCTGTTCTCATCGTTCTCTTCAAAGTGATATTTCCAAACCCCTACATAAAGGCTTGTATCCATTGCATCAGTTGGGCTTTGACTATTTTTTCAGTGTTATTTTGGCTATCATGAAATGTCTCTTTTGCAGGTGAATCAGCTGAATCTGCCTCATCCACTCCACAGCCGGCAGCAATTAATGCCAACACCGACAATAACCAAAGTAATCTCTTTAAGGTTTCCAGCTGAAGGTGAAAGTGGTTAGTCATGAGGCAATTGAAGTGTAAAATAAAAGGAATCACATCCACGGTGCCGTAAGCCGTTTCACCATCAGGTTTAGCTGCGGCTGCTTTTTCAAGGATTTTCTGTATTCGCCCTATAAACGTGGTTGGCTTACTACGAGTTAATGGTCATGGTTATGATATCCACCCTGCTATATAATCTTTCCACGAGTACCTTGCAAAGTGCATATCTTGGTGAAGTGAATATAGATTAAGGTCCAGCTTGATATATATCCATATTTATCGGCTTTCAGGATTTCGCACCAGACACAATTGTAACAATTTACAAAAATTGAAAAATAACTTGAACCCTTGGTGATATACCTTTAAACTTATATTGGTATTATTCTAGGGGGTTTAAATTTTATGTATGTAGCTCTAAATCACAAGTCAGAGAAATTCTCAAAACTTATTTTGATGCTTCCTATAGTGTTTTTTCTTTTCCCAAGACCAGGACTTCCAGGAGGACAGTTTATAACTTATCCGATGATAGGGTTATTGATTGTTGTGACAGTTCTTTTATCAAAAAGAAAAGAAAGTTTATTTAGTTTTGATAAGAATTTTTTATTTCTAAATGCGACTTTGTACCTTTACACTTTATCCATCGCTATTTCAATGCTATATAATTCTGGTGAAGTTTCAATATCTGGATTTACTCATGTCGCAAAACCAATCTTTTTTATGTTGATTTTCTACTTTGGTTACTTCGTTTCAAGAAATAAAAATATTGAAGTGATTAAACAATCTTTTTTAAAAATGGCTTATATTATTTTAATTTTTCAATTGATTACTGGTCTTGCGCAACTGATTGATATATCAGCTTTTTCCTATGTTTATTCATCAGACAAAACAAGGCCGTTAGGTAGCATGGTTAGGATTGCAGGAACAATGGGGAATCCGAATATTTTTGCTTGGTTGGTTATCCAAATGGCCACAATAATTCTAATGTTCGAGAAACGCAAATTTATGAAATATATCTGGATAGCCTTAAGTATAATATTGGTATTCCTTTCGGGATCAAGGTCTTCACTAATATTGATGCCTATTGTACTTGTGTTTGTTTCTATGATTTCGAACAGAAAAACTGTGGTTTTTTATTTTATTAAAATACCTATGTATCTCTTGATTTTATTTCTCTTTGCAAAGTTGTCTTATTGGTTTATTTACAACTATGGAGATCATTTTCCTTATTTATATCAATTATTATCTATTTTTGATTCTGGATCTTTAACCAGTGTTAATTCCTTTTATTTAAGAACGTTAATGTGGGATAACGGATTAAGTCAACTCGGGAATTCCCCTCTATCTTGGTTATTCGGAGTTGGTCCAGGTATTATTACAGAAATGGATAATGATTACTTGTATGCACTAACTAATTACGGATTATTGTTTATGTTTTTTCATATCGTTTTGTATATTAGTATATTCATCTTTTTCTCTAGAGTAAAAGATAGTAAACTTAGAACACTTGGGCAACAGTATATTATCTTTTCTATGGCAGTTGGAATTCAAGCGGATACTTTAGTTGGGTGGACATACCCAATACTGATTCTATTTTATGCTGGTGTAGTTGTATCCATTTTAAGAATTCAAAGGTACAACAAAAACACATACGAAGAAGTTGCATTAGATAAGTCAGTCGCCAAAAAAAAAATAAAGAAAAGATATAGATTGACCTGGTGATAATGAACAACAGGAAGAAAAAGCGCATAACTAAATAAAATAAGAGCTTATATTTGAAATGTACCACCATTTACGGACAGTAAAAAAGCTCCTTTGCGGCTAATAAATGACCCCAGTATTGTACCGGGGTCATTTTATTTAAGACCCATTGATAACGGTGATGATTGTACTCTTCGATTACTCGTTTCACTTCCTTCGCTAAATCCTTTAAATTAGCAAGTGATTTACTCTGCTAGATCTTTAAAATGTCCAAAGAAGCTCTCCATTGGTACGTTATCCCAACAGTTGCCCTTTCGTGACATTGATTGAGTTAATCCAAGCTCTTTCACTTTGCTTTAAATAGAGATGCGTAAAATGTATTCCTTGGTCAGAATGTAATATGACTTCAGGGTGAAAATGTTTGCCAACACCTGTCTCTAACTTTTTAACGTCTTATAGACGATGTCCATATCTAATGACGTAGACAGGTGGCACGCCGTAATTTTCCTTGTAGCTCCGTCCTTTACACAGGATAAATAAGCTTTTTGTCCCTTTCCATAATAAAGATAAGTAATGAAGTAAGCAGGACTTTCCTTGGTTCCTCCTGATTGAATTCTCCCGTTATGAAGGTTAGGGCAGGTTAGATGATCCTGGTGTGACTGCTAAACTAAAGTAGACAGTTTTCGCTAGATAAGATGAAACACTTATTTACCCGAATATACCAGTAAAATACATGCCCCCTCCATTGTATGATGGTGGTTTGATTCATTAATTTATGGAGGGCAGAGTAAAGGTGGATAAGTGGGAAATGTATATGGAAATACAACAGTTAAACAAGAAAGGATTCAGCAAGTCGAAAATAGCAGTTAAGCTAGGAGTATCCAGGGCGACTGTATACAGGCATCTCAAGAAATCTCCTTCGGAGATGGCAGAATGGGTTGAATCGTTACAATCCAGAAAGAAAAAGTTGGACCCATATAAAGAGTTAATATTGACTTGGTTAAGGGAGCATCCTGATCTTTCAGCAGCACAAGTACAGGATTGGTTGATGGAAAGGTATAAAGAGCTTGAAGTTGGTGAAAGCACAGTCCGTGCTTACGTGAGAGAGTTACGGGATGAATATAGAATAGCTAAAGAAACTTCACCAAGAGACTATGAAGCAATCCCTGATTTACCAATGGGGGAACAAATTCAAGTTGATTTTGGACACACAAAGCAAAAAACATCTGATAACCAAGAAGTAAAGCTGAACTTTATTGCATTTGTGTTATCTAACTCAAGATACAAATATAAAGAATGGTTGGATCGCCCATTTACAACGCAAGATGTTATTCAGGCTCATGAAAATGCCTTTCAATGGTTCGGTGGGATTCCAGGAGAGCTTGTGTATGATCAGGATAGCTTGATTGTGGTGAGCGAGAATGGCGGAGATCTCATTTTGACGAAAGAGTTCCAACAATATAAAGAAACCAGGAAATTAACCCTTAGGGTTTGTCGAAAAGCCGACCCAGAAAGTAAAGGTAAGATTGAAAATGTAGTGGGATTTATTAAGTACAATTTCGCTAAGTATAGAGTCTTCCATAACATCGACTCATGGAATGAACAAGGTTGGGAATGGTTACATCGGACAGGTAATAATAAAGTCCATAACACAACAAAAAAAAGACCGGTCGAAGTGTTCTCCTTGGAAAAGCAACACTTAAGACCAGTCACAGGAAATATCAATTTCCTAAACAATCATGAAAACAGTATAACAAGAAGCGTTCATAAGGACAATACCATACGGTATTTATCCAATAGGTACTCCCTTCCACTTGGGACTTTTCATAAGCATGAAACTGTCTCGATTAAAGAAACAAAGGATAAACACCTATTAATCTATCATTCCGAGACAGGAGAACTTCTGGCCAAACATAAGATACCAAATGGTATAGGGCTATTAATTAAAGACAGAAAGCATACAAGAGATCGTACAAAAGGAATCGATGCATTTATTGATACAGTAGCGAATCGATTTGAAGAAACAGAAAAGGCGTATGACTACCTTGATAAACTTCGTGAGAAGTACCCAAGGTATATTCGCGACCAGCTACAAATGATACTACGGGAAACAAAACAAAATAATGAACAGATTCTAACAACAGCCCTTCAAGAATGTAAAGAGAGAAACTTATACAGAGTGCAACAGATTTTAGCGATATCATTCTATACCTCAAGCGACAACGACAGGTTCATGATACAGCGAACGACAGCGCTGAGATTGTTTCACCATTAAATAGCATATCCGGCTGGGTTATTGAAACAGAAGCACAAAAAAGAAATGTAGATACCTATACTGTCTTTTTGGAGGAAGGTGATCAAAGTTGAATCAGCTTCAGGAGGTTCAAGATATATTGAGGTCCCTTCGGTTAGCTGAGACAGCTGATCGATTGCCTGAATTAATAAGAGAAGCTGAGAAAAAGGACTTGTCCTTTACTCAGTTTCTACTGGATGTAGCAGCCTATGAACAAAAACGCAGAGATGAAAAGCAACTGGAAAAGCGATTTAAGTGGGCAACATTTCCCTTCCATAGTACCGTGGATGAATATGACGTGAACGAGCAAAAGTCCTTAAGCAGTAAAAAGTTAAACCAGTTAAAAGACTTAACATGGATTGAACAGCTATACAATATCATTTTTCTGGGACCGCCAGGTGTAGGTAAGACTCATCTTTCGATAGGTCTGGGTATCGAGGCTCTAAACCAGGGATATAAAGTGATTTTTACAGCTATGGGGGATCTAATTCAGGCATTAAAAACAGAAGAAATAACGAGGAAATCCAAAACAAGAATGAAGCGAATCAGAGAAGCAGACTTGGTTATCATAGATGATTTAATGTTTATGGCAATGGACAAACAGGAAGCCAATATGTTCTTCCATCTCATTAATAACCTGTATAATCAATCCTCGATTATACTTACGTCGAATAAAGGACCTAAAGAATGGGGTGAGTTATTGGGTGAACAAGCCATTACTACAGCGATATTGGATCGGATCTTACATCGAGTAGAGATAATTCATTTAAATGAAGACAGTTGGAGAATGAAACATCGAAAAACGATATTTGGTGAACAAAGTGTTTCAAATTAATCAGCAGAAATTGTGTCATTCTACTTGACGGTCACACCTGGGTTGCCTTAGCCATCTTTCAATAGGGGTTGGCTTTTCTTACTTTTGTTTTAAGGTTATATTTTGCCATCAAAAGCCTAATCTTTTTGTGGTTCATTACAGCTGAATAATCATTCTCCAGAATCATTTTAATTTGGAGGGCGCCTACTTTTTCTTTTTTGCTTAGGAATATTTCTTAAATTAGCTTTATATCCATTTCATCCTGCTCGTCACGCTGTTCCCGTATAAGATGTAGCCTTCACCCAGTCATAGTAGCCGCTTCTGCTAGCACCCGCCAATTCACATAAGCAGGAAACAGTTTTCTTTAACTGATAAATTCTTATCGTTTTTTCGATAAGGAAAACTTATCAGCTGCCGTTAAAAATGTTTCTTCGTCAATGTCTGTCTTTCTAGCTCTTCCAGCTTTTTTAGGAAGTCATTCTCCACCTCAAGGAATTTAATTCGTGCCTCAGCTTTTCTAAATTCTCTTCCACAGAAAGCTGTTTTGAAGAAGGTCGCCCTGTACTCCCTTTACCTCTTCTTCCGTAAGGAGACTTTCCTCTCCAAACCTTTCATACGAATCCCTCCAACGTTTAAGTCAACGCTTTGGTTGATTCTTACCGATCATATCCAGGTCAAAGCCCTGATCAATAAAGATTTGCGATGGTATTTTTCCACTTTTGAAATCCTTCATAGCTTTTAGCTTAAATTCCGGACTATAGGAGATTGATCTTTTAGAAGCGCTTAAGACATTGGGATTCTTCTCAAGTTCCTTAATTTGAAATTCATTATAAATATTCTTACTCATGATAACCCTCCGCCCATATTATTAGTTCTATTGAAACACAAAAAACCCCAGATAAGGGGCACTTTTTTATCAGTGTACGCTATCCGGGGTATAGGTATATTTCATTTATGGCTGGCAAGTCTTTTTTAATAAATAAAATGCAATACTCTTGCAGTTTTTCTTTGCAAAATTCTGCACTATTATTATGTTTAGTCTCTAGTAATAACCTTTTTAATTAAATACTTCATTGAAACTGGTGTCCGGTTTTCTATATCTATTAAAAGGTATCAACCACTTACATCTTACTTAAATTCTAACTTAGAAACTCCAGACTAGCAAATAATTTTATAACTTAAATGGAATTACGTTCACATATTTTTTAAGCTCTTAAACCATTGTCCAAAAGTTAGAATCTGAAATAGAATTCTTTCATTGTTTTTCTTTCCTTCTAAATGGTCATTAAAAAGGGTTAAGATATATTTTCTATCGAATATTTCATCACTAATTATTTCTTTATTTTTAATAACGCTAAGGATTTCAGACTGAATTTTTTTATTTTCAATAATTAATTTTGCATAATTAGGCCAAGAACTATTTTTAGCCTTATAACTATTAGTTTTTAGGATCTTATAGAATGAATTAGTTAGGTTTGTAAAGAACCAATGAACATATGAACTTCTTTTCATTTTCACTCTAGATCCTGATAATGGTATATCACCTAATTTTTTATCTAATTTTAAAATGGATTTTTTTAGTAAATATCCATTACTACGATACTTTATTGGTACTTTTAACAATAAATCAATTATTCTATTGTCAAAAATAGTCCTATAATTTATTTTATCATTAATACAAAGCTGATTTAAATGTGAACAGTATCTACCATATGAATCACAGGCTATATAATCTACAGCTTCTTGTGGATCTATAGATTCAGAACCAAAATTGCTGATTAACATTTCCTTTATGCTTTTGGATAACTCATTATTAATAGTTTCTCTATTTTGCTTATTAAATATTTTATCAACACCTTTTACTTTACGAGGAAAGTTATTTAATAATAAATTTGTAGTGTTAACATTATAAAAATTCTTAATAAGGATTGGTGAGGAAACCTTATATCTCCCTATTTTTATTTTATGTTTAAAAAATTTACTACCTTGCCAAAATTGTTCTATAAGAGAGCCATTAAATATAATATCTACTTTTTTAGAAATACTCTCTGTATACCCTATGAAATGGCCATTTAAAAAATTATACATACCATCACCAATTTCAACAGATTCACCAAGAATATTATAGTAATGATCAATCTCCCTTTGAATATAATTAAAATTAGCTTCCCGATGATTGGCAACTTTTTCTGAAATTCGGCATTCTATATTATATGAATCTCCAAGAGTAAAAACTTCAGTAATTCTTTTATTGGAATCAGCAGCTAGGATAGCTCTAGAATCAAGACCTCCACTTAAAAGTATTCCATACCTTTTTGAATCATTAGTTTTAAAATTTATAATCTCTCTCATTAATTTACTTAATTTAGATACATAATTTTTTTCTTCAAAACTCTTATCTATATTTTGTTTGAATTTCCAGTATTTAAATTTGCGAACTTCTCCGGTGAAAAATTCATTTAGTGTGGCACTTTCAAATGCATTTATATTTTGGATGAAAGTTTTATTACCAAAAACCATTTGAAGGGAAAAAAACTCCATAATTGCTTTTTTATTAAGACTTATTTCACCTGGTAAACACTTTGAAATTTCTGTCATTCTGTTTGAAAATACCACTCTATCCTTACTTAAATAATAAAATATAGGTCTTGTAAAAAACCTGTCAGTAAGAACATCTAATTTATTTTTATTGTGATCATAAATAATTAAATTAAATGAACCATTTAGCTCTTTTAATATTTCCCTATTCCCCTTTTTTATTTCACTAATTATCCCTTTTAAAAATTTAGAATCATTGATATGAGTATTAAAATCATTACTATATATCTCTCCATCTACTAGAAGAGTTACTTCCAAATCTCGAAATTCCATAATATCAAAGTCATTAGTCTCTACCCTGTAATCTAAATAAAAGCTATCACTGATACTTAATTTAGAATCGATATTTTTAATCTCAACATTATCATTGTTAAATATATATTCCCCTAAATATTTTCGCATAGAAACCCTCTTTTTATATTGTTAAATAATAAGATTATTATTAACTCAATACATCATATTGTATTAAATTTATCAACAGTTTTATCAAATTGGTTTGCTTTTTTAAGTGTTTTTATAATTAAGTAAATATTTAATATTGAGCCAACAATGCCGTAAATCGCTATTGCAACATAGTCACTCATAAATATAAAGTAACCAATAGAAAGAGCAATTAGTCTTATAATTAGTCCAAAGGTAGTAAATTTCAAATGAAAAGCTTGAGCAGATAAAACAGGCAATGCCTTTATACTAGGTCCATTCATAAAGACAAAGAGGACCCACAATGCTATCCATCTTGCATATCCACCAGCTTCTTTCCACTCAGGTCCAAAAATAAAACTGAAAAGTGCGGGTCCAAAGGCAATAATTAAGCCAAACGGAATTATACCAATTATTCCTAATATTAAAGTAGCCTTTTTTATTAATTTAAAAAGATTTTCTCCATTGTTTGCTGCTTCTGATATACGTGGGTAAAAAACATCGCCAACTGACTTTCCAATTAACTGTGAGGGTATTGCTAATACTGTTCTTCCCAGAGAATAAAACCCTGCCGAAGCAGGCCCAAAGAAACTAGTCAACATCAGTACAGGTAAACCCTGGGAAACAGCATTTATAAAAACTTCCGGCGCCCTAAATACAGGAAAGTCACTGTATTTTTTTGCAAGCTGAATTATTTGTGGGTAACTAATAGAATTCTTTATATCCCTAAAACTAGCTCTGGTAGCTCCTTTAAACATCATAAAGGCCTTTAGCCCATCACCAAGAGCGGTTGTTATAATTAGAACCGTCGCTATAGGATTAAATAAGCCAAATCCTACTTGACCACCTTGTATAAAAAGCACATGAATAATTGTAACCTTAGCGGTGATTCCAAACTTTTTGGCACGTATTAACCACTGTTCGGCAACCTGTCGAAAACCTGCAAATACTATGACTATTGGAATCAGAAAAAGGTAAGATGCTATTACTTCTATTTTAAAGAGCTGAACTAGAGATTCCTGAAAAAAAAGCAAACTTATCCCGACAACACCTGCAACAGTTAATGTAATTATCAATGAGAGAAACACTAAACCTTTTGCATCTTTTTTGTTTTTTGGGAGAACTATTGCAATTGGATATGTTAAAGCTGCTATTGGAGTTACAATTCCAATTATAGAGCGAAATACACCTAGCAGCCCATATGCTTCTGGTCCATATAACCGAGTTATAATTGGTGTTAATGCTAAGGCTATTAATTGTGCTAACGCAGTTCCACTAGCCACAATCATTACATTTCGTATAAAAGGCCTTTTTCTTAATTTATTATATAATTTATTCCTCATTGTTTACTCCTAACTACATTACAAAACAAACAGTATAGAGTTATAGTGTGATTAATGATAAATTACAATGTAACTAACTATTTTTATCGGTTTTCTTTTTAAAGTAAAAGTACTGATTCATACCTATCCCAATAATAAACCATTGGATAGATATTGAATTCCAAACAAATCATAGGTTAAACACCTGTACCAAATCTAAAGAAAGGATTTTTATTTACAAGTGAAATGATAGCACTCCAAATTTTTTCTACCAGACAATAACCTCTTCCCCGTATACTGTAGTGTCAGGAAATCCAATTCAGGATGATAACTCTATCTATCAAGCCTTGGATATATAAAAAGAAAAAAAAGGAGTAGAGAATAAAAGATAATAAAGAATGATAATAAAGAAAGATATAAATCGGTGTTTTTTTCCTGTAATATATCTCCTTACCATGACTGTTAATATCCTAAATATCCCTGCAACTATTACAGATCTTGCACCACTGCTGTATATTAAAAATATACCAATAATAATATAAATATTATAAATAAAAAGTAAAATTGAGGGATTTTCTCATCAAAAATTTATTTTCTAAACGTACTATAGACAAAAGTAAAGTATATCCTGTTATTAGAATAAATTGAGCAAGTGTAATTAATCCCCTATAAGTTTGATTATAAAAATACCCTATAATCAACATTATGATAAATGCAAGGTATAAAAATAAGTATATAAAATTCAGATTAGAAATAACTTTTTTAAGATATAGTCATAAATAAAATGTTTGATAGTCCTAAAATGGAAACAAGAGCTATTAAACCTACAAAACAGAAAGTAGAATCTACATAATTTGTGAGCCCAATAAGCGGAACAAAAACAAAGACACTATCATTACATCAGATAATTCCACTCTTAAACTTAGAGAACTTTTATAATTGATATTTTCAGTCAATGGTTTCACCTTCAATAAAATTTGTAATAAAAAACCTAAATAGTAGAGTAACACTCTCAAATAGAGAGTGTTACTTTGATCCTTTCATTAATCTCTCTTAATTGAAATTAAGATAAATGCTATTATAAATCTTTATGACTATATAATTCATAGTATTTATCTGCAGTTTTCACCCAAGAAAACGGCAGTGATTCTTTTATACAATTTTGAGAGAGTTCATCGTATCTTAAAATGATATTTTGAATAGACTCTACTATACTAAGTTTTTCGTAAGGATTTACAGGAAACCCTACCTCCATACCGCTATTAAAAAGTCCATCTATCCCCTGTCCCTTTGAATATATAACCGGTAACCCTCTTGTCATTGCTTCTATATAGACTAATCCAAAAGTCTCTCTAAAGGAAGGTAAAACCAATACATCACTTTTATCCATGATTGAGGAAATTAACTCTTTATCATTAACATATCCATAAAATGTAACATTGTTTGAAACGCCTAATGTATTACATAGTTCTTTGCATTTCTCTTCCATAGGCCCATCACCTAAAACATGTAAAGAGACCTGATACCCTTTATCAACCAACAGCTTACTTGCATGTATAACATTTATTAAATTTTTATTTTTATCAATTTTCCCCATAAAAAGCAGTTTGATCTTAGAGGGGTTCCTTTTTTTACTTTCTTTAATTCGGTTACTATACCAAAATTCATCTATACCATTCGGAACTACAATACATTTATTCTCAATTTTTTTCACAAGAGCACTTGGTAATAATGATAATAATCGCTCTTTATACGCAACAGAGATAAAAACTATTGATTGAGCATTTAACAATATTTTATACATAAAAGGCCTTAAATGAATTCCAAACTTGTAGAAAAAGTTAATGTCAGAATTTCTAACGTTTACAATATAGTTTATTCCATATCTCTTGTATAGTTTATATGCTGTTCCTCCGTCACTAAAAACGGTATGCGCATGTATGAAATCAATATTTCCTATAGGATTAATTTTTTTCTCAATATCCTTCATCTGTTTAGTTATTTTTCTAAAATATAAATACCGATCAAATTTATTTAAGATATTACTATAGAAATATTCTACTGAAAAAAACTTGTCTGGCAATTGATTTAATTTAAAATGTTTGTTATCTCGTATTGGTATATATATTTTTTGATTCAAACCATTTCTAAATGATAATTGTTTAACTAAATTGCTATATAACTTATTTCCAATGTAATAAGAACAAATGTGTAATACCTGCATTTATTTCATCCTTAATAAAGTTTTTCTATAAACTCCAATAGACATAACCTCTTGATTCTACTTCTTTTCTATTCATAACTCCCTTAATATCAACTAAAACATTCTTATTTTTTTTGAATACCTTTTCTAAGAAATTAAAATCATAATCTTCCTTAAACCTGTTGTGGCTAACAGCAAATACAACACAATCAATATTTTTTAATTCTTCTTTACTCACTAAATTAATTCTATATGTTTCCCAAACATCTTCTTTATCCGCAATCGGATCATGTACTAGGACATCTACTCCGAATTCCTCCAATTCTCTTATAATATCTATTACTTTAGTATTTCTTACATCAGAACAATTTTCCTTAAATGTAATTCCTAATATAGCTACTCTAGCTCCCTTTATTGGTTGTTCTGCTTTAATTAAGCTTTTTATTATATTTTGTGCTACGTAAACACCCATATCGTCATTAATTTTTCTACCAGAAAGAATAATCTGGGAATGATATCCTAATTGTTCTGCTTTATAAGTAAAATAATATGGATCAACACCAATACAATGTCCACCAACTAAACCTGGTGTAAACTTAAGAAAGTTCCACTTAGTCCCTGCTGCTTCTAAGACTGCTTTTGTGTCAATCCCCATCTTGTTAAAAACCATCGATAATTCATTCATAAATGCAATATTTATATCTCTTTGGGAATTTTCGATAACCTTGGATGCCTCAGCCACCTTTATAGATTCCGCCCTATGCACACCTGCTTCAATAATTGACTCATAAACTTTTGCAATAATTTCTAGGGATTCTTCATCAGACCCAGACACTACCTTAACTATTTTAGTTAAGGTGTTAACATTATCACCAGGATTTATTCGTTCTGGAGAATATCCGACTTTAAAATCAATTCCAAACTTTAACCCAGATTCTTCTTCAAGAATTGGTATGCATATCTCTTCAGTTGTTCCAGGATAGACTGTAGATTCATATACAATTATTGATCCCTTTGTGAGGTTTTTCCCTACTATTCTACTAGCCCCTATTACCGGGTTTAAATTTGGAGTCTTATCACTATTAATTGGCGTAGGTACTGCCACTACATGAAATTTACAATCTCTTAATTTACCTTCATCGTTTGTAAAAATCATATTAGTATTTTTTAATGCCTCGTCGCCAACTTCTTCAGTAACATCTATTCCTGATAAGTATTTATCTAGTTTTCTAGAATTTGTATCAAACCCTATTACATCTAGTTCTTTTGCAAACTCTATGGCTAGAGGAAGGCCAACATAACCCAATCCTACTACTGCAATTTTTTCTCTTTTTTCAAGTAAACCTTCATATAAATTATAGCTCATATTACTTAACCCCTTTTTTGTTTTCAAAAGACATTTTTATATTTCTTATGTGATCCGCTAACTCTAGATAAACTTTATCAGAATTGAATTTTTCATTAAATAACCTCTTCGCATTTGCAGACATAGAATGTAATAGCTTTCTATCTAAATATAATTTTTTAATATTTAATTCCAATTCATCCGAATTTTTATAAGTCATGCCACATTGGTTTTCATGTACTAAATCTGCCATAATTCCTTCTAACCCTAGGAATACCGGCAGAGAAGCTGATAGATATTCACCAAATTTATTCGGTGTATTTTTTGTGAAATTTATACTATTTCTATAAGGCGCTATTCCAATTGAGGAAGCAGCTAATAATGAAAGGATTTGTTCTTCTTCAATCCAGCCAGGTAATACTAAATTTTCCATGCCCTCTGACAAAATCTTTATTTTATCAAGTGATTCGCCAGTTCCACAAAGTACAAATTTTATATTTTTATTATCTTTAAGCTTATTAGCAGCTTCCACTATTGGCTCTAATATAAACTGCCGACCAAAATTGCCCAAAAATACAACAATAAAATCTTCCTTTTTTAATCCGTGTTCTGACCAATGTTTTTCAAAGTTATCTAACTCACTATAAAAATTACGAGGTTTATATGATGTATAAAAGACCTTATCAAATCTTCTTTGTTTTATCCCAGCAACTTCCAAACCATATTCTAAGAAGTTAGGAGTTACACCAATAATAGAAGTAGATTCTTTTAAAATGCATTCTAATTGCTTTTTACTAAACCAAATATATGGCCTAATAAGAGGATTTCCCCATTTTGGGACAACCTCTTTATATATTTCTGGCCACAAATCTCTAATATCAACTATAGTTGGAATGTTGTTCTTTTTCCCAAAATTCACCACTGCTTTAGATAGTTGTAAAGGAGCCATTGTTGCAATAATAATATCAGGTTTCTTATAATTTTTTGTGTTTTTTATGAATTTATTTGCTAAATTTCTTTGAAGTAAGATTCTCTGTAAAGATATGTTTTTCTTATACCCATTTGTTTTAATTAAATGAATAGTTAAATTTTCCTTATATGCTATATTAGTATCACAATCATATCTATGTTTCTTCTTATAATGGTGAAAGGTAGAACTAAACCAATGAACTTCATGTCCTTGCTCTGATAAGATTGTGGAAAGCATCCCCATCCTTCTAAGTCTGGGATTCCCTTCATCTACTGGCAAAGGTTCTCCTGTTGAAACAATCCATATATTCATATTTTTAATTCCTCTTCTCAATCACAGACCTATGTCAATGTTTTAGTAAATCTAACTAATTAATTAAGTTGACTTTTATTTAGGGTTATTCTAAAAATTCTTACAAAGGTATTCTCTCTAAGAAACTGAAATCCTATTTTATTTATTCCATTAATTGAAGGATAATTAGTATTCTCTACTGCAATAAAGAATCTGGTTATTCCATATTCATAATTAATGGAATAGATTAATTGTTTTATTATACAAGGATAGATTCCTTGCCCTCTATATTGAGGTGAAACGTAAAAACGGCATAGATAGCAATCTTGTATTTTATAAAAATAATCTTTAGAATTCCCCATCTTTGCCCAACCGTATCCAACTAGATTTTCACCCACAAATGCGAATACACCAGAGTCATTCATATCTAACATCTTTTTGAAGTCCTTAACGTAACTTGATTCTCTTAGTTTTTTGACAAGAATGTAATTCTCATAGGTTATTTGTTTAAATGTTATACCTACTTTTGGTGTTACATTTTTTTCATTCCCTAATGTTAAGGTATATAATTTTTCTCTGTAAATTTTAAAAAGATTTCTAAACCGCTCAAGAAACAATGGCTTCATCCTTATTCACCCTAACTTAATTGGGAATTGTAAACCTTGTTAGTATCATATCTTTCCCATTTTTGGAAATAACACGTATAGATTGATTAATTTTTCTAATAACATTTGATAAGTCTTCAAAGCTGCTTGAAACGATATTAATTCGAATAAACATTTGAAAATATGACCCAGTTATTTCAACTTCATCTCCTATCTCATGTGTTCTTACATATGAAACAACTTGAGGCATATCTTCAATTACATCCAAACCAGTAATTTTATCTATAGTACCTTCTTTTAATAAGAATGATAAATTGCAAGAAGGGAAAGGTGTATAGGCATGATCGTAGTTTGTAATATCATAGCCGAAAGTACTTCCATTAATCGCTAAAGATATCATCATCTCCAATAAATTTACACCTGTTTGTTTTTCAACAATTTGATAATGCTTCTCTCCACTTAACCTGTAAGCCATCTCATATATATAGAAAGAATCCTTATTTATAAGAGATTGAATTAGGACAACACCATTTTCTATTCCAAGACCTTTGATCATTTCCCTAACTCGATTGTCTAAATTGTCGCAGAAATAATTCAAATGCTTTGAAGGAAAAATTGTTGCAATCGGTAATGGAGGAGATTCTTTAGTTTGACTATAAACATATCTATCAGTCATAGCAGAAAGAGTGATTTGGCCATTTTGTATTGTGTAATACATTTCTACACCATAATCATTGTCAATGAAGCGTTCAATAATTACCTTTTTCTGTTTTGAAAAACTAATTGCTTTTTCATAGCCCTTTAAAAGTTCATCTATGCTGTAACATACAGTAATGCCTTTGCTTCCATAACTATCAATAGGCTTTATAATTACAGGAAACTTTATTTCTTCTATATCCCACTCTTTAAAATCATTCTCAAAAAAATATTCTTCCACTACTGGTATTTCATATTGTTTACAATACTCTTTGAAACGTTTTTTATTTGTTGTGATTTCTAACTGTTCCTTCGTGGCATAAAATGAAAGATTTAGTTTCTCACATAGTTCCTGAGCACTCCATAGATTTAAATCTTCAAAACCAGTAAACACGCCATCTATTTCTTCTTCTATAGCTATTTTAAGTAGAGAATCTATATCAGTTGTACTTACATCATATGATTTGTCAGCAATTTCTTTTGCAGGAGATGTGGGAGAAAAATCTGTTACAATAGTATATAATCCCATATTTTTAGCTGTTTCTACAACATCTATCATGTGCGTAATTCCACCAAGGATAAGTAACTTCTTTCCTTTAAAATCCATCAACCTAACACCTACCTAACCTTATCAACCTTTATATTAATTCTATTAATTGCTTCCTTACATATATTGATTGCTTTCTCTGCATTATCACTCTGCGCAATAACAAACCCAACTCTGTCACTACTACTTTTTATACCTTCTACTGTATCGCCTATAGTTTTCAATATAGTTACTTGTCTAATACCGTTAATCTCTCTTGCAGCTTCAATACCGTCAATTGATTTTATGGTTCCATTCGGTATATCTAAGTAAAGAATTGCACTTCCATTATTAAATTTTGGTTTAATTTTGGGGTTCTCGCCTATACATGTTCTTATAGTAGCTTCTACCATATCGATTCCTGTTGATAGAGGTACAAGGTGGGTTGTTATAAAGTCTCCACCCATTCGAGCACCCAATTCAACCATCTTAGGCCCTTCGGGTGTTAATATAATTTCAACATGTGCTGGACCATTTTTTATCCCTACCGCTCCAACAGCTTTAATTGATAGATTTTTAATTTGTTCTATTTGCTCTCGATTTAACTGAGACTGTTGAGAATGTCCCATCTCTACAAAATATGGTGCACCAGTTGTCAATTTATCTGTAACAGCCAAGATATTAGGCTGACCGTCTATAATCATAATTTCAACACTAACTTCTTTACCAATCATAAATTCTTCAATTATAACGGCGCCGTTTCTTGAGTGTTTTTTACTATATAGATATGATTCAATTAGTTCTTCTTTTTTATTTACTAAAATAACTCCCCTGCTGCCTGAATTATCAGTCGGCTTAATAATACAAGGATATTTCAGCTTTTTGGAAATATCATCCAATTCTTTTTTTTCATTAATTATATGAAACCAAGGTGTTTCAACATTATGCTTTTCAAAGGTTTTAATCATCTCACCTTTATCAGTAGATTTTATTGCTGCATCAAGAGATATACCGGGCAACCCTAATTCAGAGGTAGCGACGGCTAATGAGCGTACTGGCATATCAGTACCAAGTGTCATTATTCCGTCAGGCTTTATCTGTTTTGCTACTTTTAAAACACCTTCGATATCAATAGTGCTTACATTAAAATAGCTGTCTGCATATTTAATTCCAATTGCATTTGGATTGTAGTCAATTGTTGTTACACTATAGCCCAATTCTTTGGCTCGTATAATTGCTGGAAGCTGTAACGTTGATGAACCTATAATTAATATTTTTTTCATTTTAAGCTGCTGCCCTTCGACCTATAGATTTTCATTTTTTTTTAAGGAACTAATATCCATGTCTCCGCTAGGTACTTTTTCTGTATAAATATGTTTTCTTTTCAAGACAGACATTAGTGTTTCAAATAAAATTTTAATATCTAATTTAAACGATATATTTTCAACATAGTAGACATCATTTTTAAATTTCTGCTCTTGAGGAATGGAGTTACGATAAAAAGCTTGACTATATCCTGTTATACCAGGTCTAACGGAAAGTTTTTTCTTATCATTTTCATCATAATCTAGTAATGCACCTGGCAAATCTGGCCTTGGTCCTATTAAACTCATATCACCTTTTAAAACATTTAAAATTTGAGGAGTCTCATCAAGACTAGTCCTTCGAAGAAAACTTCCCACTCTGGTTAATCTTGGATCATCTTTTGAGTTAAACGTAGACCCATCATTATTTCTAAGATCAGGTGCATTTATTTTCATTGACCGAAACTTGTACATTGTATATATTTTCCCATTCTTACCTAGTCGTTTGGCATTATAAAAAATTGAACCTCTGTCCTCTAGATAAATGATTGGACCAATTAAAAAAATAAGAATTACCATAAACGGCATAGCCATCAAAGTAAAGATCAAATCAATTAACCGTTTAACTAACTTCCTATACATCTTTTCACCCCATAGAACTGGTTATAAAACTATTGTTAATCCCATACAAAGCACTTTTAAACTTTTCACATACATATCTTACATCCTCATCACATAATAAAGTATGAAGAGGAAGAGTAATCTCATTTGCATATTGGAAATAGGCATTTGGGTAGTCCTTAATATCAAATCCTAAATTTTTATAAGCAGTAAACATTGGTAGTGGCTTGTAATGAACATTACATGCCACCCCCATTTCTGCCATATTAACAATTATCTTATTTCTTTGAACTTCATCAATACCAGGTATTCTCATTAAATAAAGGTGACCGGAAGAGGCAAAATGTTCCCCAAAATGTTGCATGGTATCGATACCTAGCGGTAATAACTCTTTATCATATTGCTCAATTATTTCCTTACGTCTCTTAATTAATGCTTGATATCTGTTTAACTGTACCAAACCAATACTAGCCATAATATCTGTCATGTTGTACTTATAGGCTGGGTAAACTATATCATATTCCCATGCCCCAACTTGTGTTTTTGCTAAGGCATCTTTTGATTGACCGTGCAAACTATACAGCATATATTGCTTATAAAGCCATTCATCGTCTAACCCAATCCCATTACGCCAAACAACAGCGCCACCCTCTGCTGTTGTCAAGTTCTTTACTGCGTGAAAAGAAAAACAACTAAAGTCTGCAACTTCCCCACATTTCATTCCATTTTTCTCAGCTCCAAAGGCATGTGCTGCATCAGTCATTACAATTATTCTATTAAATAATGATTGAATTTGATTGTCTGCTTTAAAGATCTCTTTTTTATTTTCTACGATTTCGTAAATGCTTTCATAATCACACATTTTCCCTGCGATATCTACTGGAATTATTGCTTTCGTTTTTTCTGTAATTGCATTAGCGAGTTTAGAATAATCCATCTCATAAGAATTCGGAGCTGTATCTACTAACACAATCTTTGCACCTGTGTGATTTATAACAGAAGCAGAAGCTGTATAAGTATAAGCAGATGTGATAACTTCATCTCCGGGTCCAATACCTAAAATTCGAAGGGTAAGTTCCATTGCTGCTGTTGCAGAATTTAAACAAACTGCTTTCTTAACACCAACAAAATCTGCTATTTTCTTTTCCAGCTCCTTTGTTCTGGGACCAGTAGTTATCCATCCAGACTTCATTGTACTAATAACTTCATCTATCTCCGCACTTGTAATATCTGGAGGTGAAAAGGGTATATTTCTAGATTTTATATTTGTCATTTAAAATTTTCCTCGCTTGATAATTTATGTTTATTTTTTTAACTTCTTATTTCTTCTAACAAATTGCCCATTCTAAAGTTTTGTAATTGTTTTAGAAAAAAGATTTAATTAATTTGTTCATAAAAACTTGGTTCCACTAAGATCATCCTTAGATTATTTTTTATTTCATAACATATTGAATTTTATTGTTTCTCCGATTAGCCAAATTCAAAACAAACTGACTAATTTCATTTGAAGACATCCCATCAAATTCATCAATCAAATAATGAACCTCATCTTCTTGATCTAAAACTGCCTTCCCAATAAAAATCTTCGGGAACACCGCTTCCTTATGAACTTCATTCTCTCCAAGCAATTCCTCATACATCTTCTCTCCAGGCCTTATTCCTGAAAATTGGATTCCGATTTCTTCCTCTTTATATCCTGATAGAGTGATTAGATTTCTAGCCAAATCAACAATCTTAACCGGCTCTCCCATATCTAAAACAAAAATTTCGCCACCGCGAGCTAACGCACCCGCTTGCATAACTAATCTTGAAGCTTCCGGAATCGTCATAAAATACCTGGTCATATCAGGATGTGTAACCGTAACAGGCCCGCCAGCCTGAATCTGCTTTTTAAATAATGGAATAACACTTCCCCGGCTGCCTAGCACATTCCCAAACCTTACAGCCACAAACTTTGTTGTACTATGCTTATCAAGCTCTTGAATCACCATTTCTGCAATCCTCTTTGTTGAACCCATCACATTTGTTGGATTAACAGCCTTATCAGAAGAGACTAAAACAAATGTCCCTACACCAAAAGTGTCAGCAGCCTCTGCAACATTCTTCGTCCCAAGCACATTATTCTTTACAGCCTCTTTCGGATTATATTCCATTAAAGGCACATGCTTATGTGCAGCCGCATGATATACAACATCCGGTCTATGTGCTTCCATTACTTCAAAAATCCGATCTCTGTCCTGAATATCTGCAATAACAGGCACGATTTCCAATTCACCTTTATGCTTATTCCTTAATTCCATATCTATCAGGTAAATGGAGTTCTCTCCATGCCCCAGCAGAACAAGCTTCTCTGGCTGGAACTTGCATACCTGGCGGCAGATTTCCGATCCAATTGAACCGCCTGCACCTGTTACTAAAACGGTCTTTCCAGTAAGCTTTTCTGAAATGGTGTCAATATCTAGTTTGACTGGTTCACGACCTAATAAATCCTCTACTTGAACATCGCGAAATTGGTTAACAGACACTTTGCCAATCATCACATCCTCAATCATTGGCATGATGACTGTTTTGGCTTTAGTACCCGAACACTCTTCAAAAATCCGCTGCATTTCTTTCTTATTGAGAGAAGGAATAGCTATGATAATTTTATCAATATTCAACGTTTCAACAGTCTTTGAAATATGTTTAGACCCCCCTACAACGGGTAAACCAAGTATATGTAATTTATACTTTTTCGGGTCATCATCGATAAATGCAACAGGTTTAATTTCTGTGTCTTGATTTTTGAAGAGCTGTCTTGCTAGCATTGTACCCGCAGCACCGGCCCCTACTATTAAGGCTCGCTTTTGTTCTTTCTTTGATTTAATATATCGATCCCGGTATACACGCCATGAAAATCGCGAACCTCCGATTAATAGTACATGCATCATCCACGCCAGCATTAATGCCCTGAAGTATACATCCCCTATTAAAAGCTGCTGCATGATACCTGTTGTCATAATCGAAAGACTTACAGCCTTTACAATAGCAACAAGCTCACTTACACTTGCATACTCCCAAGCTTTATTATATAAGTGATACATAGAAGCAAATAAATGATGGCTAAGCAGAAGTGTGATCGCACTAACTAACAGGAATTTTGATCCAAGCCATGTCAATGTCGGATGGAGGGTCATTACACTTACATAAATAGCCGATAAAACAATTAGCGAATCTAGGATCACTAACAAAGTCATCCTTTTTTGGTACGTCAAATTAATAGCCTCCTTTTCATTCTATAGGTCTTTTAAACTATTGAATTTCCGCAAATGTCCATAACTGAGCAAAAATAAATATCTAATGGTAAAACAGGACAAATCCTGTACTAGCATTAGATATCTATTGTTTTTGAAAATACTCCAATAAAAAAACCGATGTAAGCGAATACTTTACCGAAGAATATCTCCATACATAAATTTAATTTTGTGGGCATTTAACCCATCCTCACACCATGCTATTGACGACATTGCGTCTAAGGTGAATGATTCACCCACAGCACAGTCGAGTGCCCCCATCGATAATGGCCAGGAGGCATCGCCGGTATACTTACTTTTGTTACCCTTTAAAAAATACCCAAAAACTTTCTCTTCTTTATTCTTTCCGGTATTTCCCTCATAATATTACTATTTTCAACTAGCAGTTCAGCATTCTCCGAAAAGAGATACACCATATCTGGTCCGTATTTTGAATCAATTAAATTGAATGCTTCCGTTATTTTGAATGTTCGATTATTTACATTATGAGCATCAGAGGCAATAAAATGAGTTAAGTTTGCTTCAATTAATTGCAGAGAAAACTTTTTAATATTATTACCAAAGTATCCGCAAAGACTCGATGCTGTCACCTGTGTTAACGCACCTTTTTCTACAAATTGATATAAAAGGTCTGGCTGCTCCATTATTTGTTTGTTTCTCTCTGGGTGAACAATAATCGGAACTAACCCTTGTAGCTGAATATCGAATAAAAGTCTTTCTGCATACCTTGGAACATGGTTGGATGGAAATTCTATGAAAAGATATTGAGTTTCAGAGAGTGAAAGGATTTCTCCAGATTTTATTCCTTCAATAATCTCCCCGTAAATCCGCACTTCTTGTCCTGGCAGAACCTTCAGTGGTACTGCTTCCTCATTCAATCGATTATTCAGTTCCTGAACAGCCGTAATAATTTCTGATTTTATATTTTGATAGGAGTGGTTATGGTGAGGCGTAGCAATGATGGAAGAGATTCCTTCCTTAACTGCCTCCTTCGCCATATCCAAGCTGTCTTCGATGGTCTGTGCACCATCATCTACTCCCGGCAAGATATGACAATGTATATCGATCATCCATACCACCCCTTTCCATATTTGTCAGGTTTACACTTCTTTTGTCATGTTATCACTTCGCTTCAATACGGTAAAGGGTGTATTTTGTCGAAGTTTGTCAGTTTGCACCATAATAATAATAATGCTGTGATTCCTTCATCTTTTTATTATTTAGAACAACACCTAGTAATTTTCCTTTGGCAGCTTCTAATAGCTCTTTTGTTTTCAGGAGCTGATCTTTTTCTGCTTTTCCGCTTCCAGCTACCAATATAGTTCCCTGGCATTTATTTGATAAAATCTGCGCATCTGTAACGGCTAATACCGGCGGGGTATCAAACAGGATAATATCAAATTCATCCATGACTGTTTTGATAAAGTAATCCATCGCCTTTGAGCCAAGGAGTTCAGATGGATTCGGCGGAATTGGGCCGCTTGGCAGGATAAATAAATTTTTCATATCAATCGCTTTAACAGCTTCCTTAAGAGGCATCTGGTTTGTTAAAACACTCGTTAAACCGCTTGTATTCATCACGTTAAATGTGTAATGAACGGTCGGCTTACGCAGATCAGCATCTACCAGCAAGACCTTTTTTCCTTGCTGCGCAAAAACAACGGCAAGGTTTGCTGTTGTGGTTGACTTTCCTTCTCCAGGACCCGATGATGTGATCATAATCGTACGGATTTCCTCATCCACAGATGAAAACTGGATATTTGTTCTAATTGTTCTGTACTGTTCTGAGATAGGAGACTTCGGATCGTTTTTCGAAATGAGCTTTCGTTTATGCTCCATCAATTTCTTTTTTTCATTCTTCTTAAGAACCAATCGTCTCACCTCTTAACCTTGTTTTACGGTCGGAACGGCTTGCATTTTCAACAGTATCTTCCATTGTAGCGATGACTCCAAGTACTGGAAGGCCAAGTGTTTTTTCGATGTCTTGCTCGTCTTTAATCGTGTTATCAAGATACTCCAGTAAAAATGCAATTCCCACACCTGCCATAAGACCAACCACTAAAGCAATGGCAATATTTAATAGAGGCTGCGGCTTGATCGGAGCCTGATTTTCTCCTACTTCAGCCTTTGCCAGAATGGTTACGTTATTGATATTCATGATATCTACGATTTCTTTTTGGAACACTTCTGCTGTTGTATTGGCTATGTCAGCTGCTCTTTTTGGATTTTCATCTTGTACAGAAATATTAACTACCTGGGAATTCTGTTCACTTTGCACAGTAATCTTCTGATTAAGTGCACCTGTTGTCATATCCAATTTAAGCTCTTCTTTTACTAATTCCAGAATGGCAGCACTTTTAATAATTACGTTATACGTGTTAATCAGCTGTAGATTAGTCTGAACCTCTCCTGCACTATATGTGCTCTGTTCATCTTTAGCCTGATTCACTAGAATTTGAGTAGACGATTGATATATCGGTGTTAAGAAGAAATAACTGACAATTCCGCTGATCATAACGGCAGCAATTGTTACGGCAAAAATAAGCGTCATTCTTTTCTTCAATGTCTGTAATAGTTCTTTTAGACTAATTGTTTCTTCCATTGATATCCTCCTAGTAAAATGTAAAAACAAAAAGTATTATAACATAGTGAGTTGCTAAATTTGTGATTATTTGTCATAATTTTAATGAAAATGTAAAGTATTTGTTATCACTCTTCCTATTTAACTATATACTGTAAGATTTTGATAGATAGATGCGTTAATTGGAAATTATTACATAGAGGACTTTAGATCCTTATACTGGAGGTTATTATGAATAAATTATTGATTATACTTCTTGCCATTTCCTGCGGGGTTGTCCTTTATATAGGAAATGCTCATTGGAAGGAAAAAACAGTTCATTCGACAGAGACAGAAAAGCAGACTAAAACAGCTGCTAAAGCCGAGAGTTCATCTGAAAAGGATAAGTCCGCTGAAAAGATCAGTATTGATGAATTTACCAAACTATCTCAGAATTGGCCTGAGGAAGCGAAGAGAAGATTTCAACAAACATTTTTAGAAGAAATCCCTTATAAGATTGTGATTGTAGGTTCGTCTGCTATAGGAACAGAAACTGAAGGATGGGCTTACTTAACAAAACAAAAGCTGGAAGAGACGTACGGCGATTTTATAGAAGTAGACATCCAAACCTTTGACGGCACTTCCATGCAATTCAGCAGTGAGAATGACGTTTCCAAAATCATTGAGGAGAAAGCTGATCTTATCCTTTTAGAGCCATTTACATTAAAGGATAATGGAGAGGTAATAATCGAAGACTCCCATGCCAATATTTCCAACTGGATGGAATCCGTTCAAGCTGACAACCCAGATACTGTGTTTATTCTGCAACCGCCAAATCCAATCCATGATGCCAGTTATTATCCGCTCCAGGTTGAGGAATTAAAGAAATATGCGGAAGCAAACAATATCCCTTACCTGGATCATTGGACAGCCTGGCCAGATCCACAATCTGGTGAGATTATTCCTTATTTGTCTGAGGATAATGAAATTCCCAGCGAACAGGGACATCAGCTGTGGAGTGATTTCATTACAGATTACTTCATTAATAAATAGAAAAAATGCAAACCAGCCCGGTTTGCATTTTTTCTTTTATATTATTTCTCAGCCTTGTAGCTTACCTTGACACGACTGCTTTCCTTCATGCCATCGCTCTGTGCTGTAATATACACACTTCCAGCCTTTTTCCCAAGCTGTGAAATATTGACGGTTGCCGAAGTTTTGCTCACCTTGCTTGATTTAGCCAGCAGCTTTCCGCCTTTGGATGCAGTATAAACTTTGACCACATCCCCTTTCTTCAGCTTGCTTACGGTAATGACATCTTTTTTATTCTTATTGTTTGTGATTTTTACTTGGCTCGTTTTAACAGCATTCGTCTGCTCTCCAGTGAATGACACCCCTGTTCTTTTGCTCTCGGACATACTTGGCGAGGTGCGGGTGACATAGATTTCCCCTGCCTTTTCACCAATTTGGTTCACCGTAAGGGTATCAGCAGTACCTGTGCTTGTTTTCTGCGCAATTAGCTTTCCTTTTGATGAAGCATTGTAAATCTTAACTACATCCCCTTTTTGAATGCCGGAGACGCGGATGGAATCATTCTTTCCTTTATTATTGGTTACCTTCACTTTACTTGAAGCCAATGCTGGTGTTTGCATGTATAGCTTGAAGGAATAAGGAATATCAATGTAGCCATAATTATTCTTGATCTGCAGATAGTACGTTCCTTTTTTTAGCGAAACCTGCAGTGCGGCATTCCCCTTTACAGCTTCACTTCCATTTGTAACTATGTCTTTATATACTGTACCTGAGCTGCTTTGGATTCTAGCATATAGCTCCAATCCTGTTTTCTGAGGGATTTGCAGGTTTACCAGTCCATCCTTTGGAACGGAGAACTTATAGAAATCAAGATCGTCATAAGATTGGAGATTGCCATTGTATGATTGGTTTAGCTTAATCGAGTTCGCTGTTGTTAAGTTATTATTAAATTCCTGCTCATAATAATTGCTTGCTTTGTATTTAACCTGAAACTCGTAAGGCTTATCTATTCCTGACGAATAATTATTTATTAATACATAGTAGGTTCCCTTAGGCAGTCCCACTTCTTTTACGGCATAACCTTCGATCATTTCACTGTCATCTGTATAGAGATGTGCATACGTGTTGCCTTTCGTGTCCTGAATATGAGCATACCATTCGGTCCCCGGCTTTTGCTTGATTGATAGAGTTACATTTCCAGGTTTTGATAAGGTAACTTTATAGAAGTCTTTATCATCAGAATGTTGGATGCTACCCTTATAAGTTTTATTAACTGTTAATCCATTTGCAGCTGTAATTGAGTTATTAAACTCTTTCTCATAATAATCTGTAGCTGTATATTGAACCTTCATTTGATAAGGTGTTTCATACCCATTGGAATAATTCTCAATTTTAAGGTAGTAGGTGCCTGCCGGGAGGCCTGCTTCTGCCGATGCATACCCTGTAACCATTTCACTATCATCCGTGTACATATAATCATAGACATTTCCTTTTGTATCTTGTAAATGGGCGTACCATTCGACGCCTGGCTGATTCTCAATCATAAGCTTAATATTCCCTGGCTTGGTTAGAGTAAATTTGTAAAAATCCTTATCATCATACCTTTTAAGCATTCCAGTATAAAACTTATTGAGCTCTATGGCATTGGCAGTAGTCAAAGAATCATTTAACTCTTTTTCATAGTAATTGGATTGTGTATACTGTACCTTAAATTCATAATTCACTCCTATTGTTCCGGAGTAGTTCTCTATTTTTATGTAATAAGTGCCTGCTGGCAGGCCTACTGGTCTGGCTGCATCTCCGCTCACCATTTCACTGTCATCCGTAAGGAAAGATTCAAAAACCTGTCCTGAACTGTTTAAAACCTCTCCCTGCCAAGTAGAATTATGCTTTTGTTTTATTGCTAGTGTAATATTGCCTGGTGCCGAAATGGTAAACTTATAGAAATCCTCCTGATCATAATCCTTAAGGACTCCTTTGTATGTCTGATTCACATTGATCGCTTTCGCATCCGAAATAGACGCAGCTGCCTTCTCCGTTCCCCACATTAAAAATGCACAGCATGCCAGAAGTGCAATGAGAAAGCTTTTTGTTTGTTTGGTCACCTTCAAGTGTATCTCCCCTTTTATAAAAGTAAGAATATTTTATCTTAAATTACTTATTTTGGATATATATTATTTCTATTTACCTGATACTTTTTAACCATATTTACACCACCCAAAAAGAAGAAGAGGCTTTCACCTCTCCAACTCCTTATTATTAGCGTTTCTTTACAGTTATTTTTGCTGATTTCCCTGTATTGCCGGCCTTATCTTTTGCATAGACATAAAGGGTTTTTCCAGCTTTCTGTTTGCTTATTTTCACCGAAAAGCTGCCCGATTTTGATGCTTTTGCGGAACCGATCACCTTGGATTCGGCTTTTACATAGACGGTGGAGTATGCCTCGGCCTTTCCGGTTACCATGGTTGAGGAAGCTGTTACTTTGTTTACAGATGGTGTTTTAGGCGCTGTTTTGTCCTTTATCGTGACTTTAGTGGTTTTGCTTGTGTTTCCTGCTTTATCCTTTGCTGTTATGGATAGAACAGTGCCTGCCTTCTGGGCTGATTTCATTGTTACTGTGAATTTTCCATCCTTGGCTGCCGTAGCCGTGCCAAGTGTAGTGCTGCCTTTTTTCACGGTAACCTTTGAGCCTGCTTCTGCTTTTCCGGTTACCTTTTTATCCGAGTCTTTTACAGCACTAACGGCAGGAGCTGCCGGCGGTGTTTTGTCCACTACTGTAACCTTAGCTGTTTTGCTCACATTTCCCGCTTTATCTGCTGCTGTTAGACTCAGTACTGTGCCTGCTTTTTGTGCAGATTTTATGCTTACTGAGAACTTCCCATATTTATCTGCTGTTGCTGCTCCGAGTGTACTGCTGCCTTTCTTGACAGTCACTTTGGAGCCCGCTTCCGCCTTACCTGTTACTTTTTTGTCATAGTCTTTAACAGCGTCCACCTTAGGGGCTGATGGAGCGGTTTTATCCACTACTTTCACTTGAGTTGCTTTACTCACATTGCCCGCTTTATCCGTGGCCGTAACCGTTAAGTTCGTACCTGCTTTCTCAGCTGCTTTTAAAGAAACTGTGAACTTTCCGTCAGATGCAGCTGAAGCAGTGCCAAGAACGGTTGATCCTTTTTTGACAGTTACTTTTGAACCTGCTTCTGCCTTGCCGGTTACTTTTTTGTCATAGTCCCTTACAGGATCTACAGCAGGTGCAGCTGGAGCTGTTTTGTCTTTTACAGTAACCTTCGTCTCCGGACTTTTATTTCCGGCGCTGTCTTCTGCAAATACAGTCAAAACCGTTCCTGCTTTTTGCTTTGCCATCCCGGCACTGAAATTTCCACTGCTGTTGGAAGTTGCTGTACCCATTACTGTATTCCCAGCTTTTACTGTTATCTTGCTTCCTGCTTCAGCCTTACCGTTTACAGCGCTATCCTGGTCGCTGACCGGATTGACCGTTGGAGCAGCTGGCGGTGTCGTGTCTTTTTCGTCTTCGCCCACAAAGGTATAGGTGATGTCATCCCCTTTGTTCGCAGGAATGGACATATCAGCTGAAGCCTGAGTGACAATGGCGCCGCCGCCCCTCAAATAAGTGGAAGCGCCTGTATATAATCGGGGCTGCAGAGAATCGAAAGCCTGCTCACCTTTAAACCCATGCAAGCCGCCACTTTCCTTTAACAAGAGTGCTGCACGGAAATTTGTCATCGTTTGTCCAAACGTCAGAGAAGGATCCACATACTTTTTCATGACATTTTCTATTGCTCTATAGTCATTATTGGAATCCTTCAATATCTCTTTGAAAATAGCATTTCCTTTATTCGCCTGAAGCTTTACATATTGTCCGAATAAATAAGATAACGAATAGTTGGCCAATGTATCCCCATAATAGTCCCAATAAAGGAGTGAGTGCCCACTGATAATTGAATTGGAGTAATTGTAATAATCAATCCGATCAGTCAGAGCCTGGCCTGTGTATACTTGTTCCGCTGCCATGGCCAATGCTTCATCAAGCCAGATATCCATGCCATCCTCATCGCCTTCAATGAAAACATTCTGATTGAAGTTGACCATATGCTGAAATTCGTGGGCAAGTGTTTCATAGGATGCTGCAGGATCCTTTTCCGTGCCTGTTCCCATTAACGGATAGGTGTCCACATAAAAAATTTCCGACTTGTTGGAGTAAGAGACATTATACAAGTCACCCGGATAGAAATACCCGGCTATATAGCCTCCGCTTCCATAGAATCCATCCTGGATATCATAAGCAAGAATATTGATCTTGCCGTCCCCATCGACATCCGACTCTCCTGCGAAGTGGTTTGTAATGACAGGATGGATGCCTGTATCAAACTCACTGCCAAGCGTTTCTGCCTGCTTCGTTGTCAGCTGGTTATTATGTACCCACACATTTGCTTTTGATCCAGTGTAGAGCAATGTTGCATTAATTTGATAATCCTGATCGGAGTTAAAGTTATATACCGAGAAATATCTCGTTTGCCCCGTTTGATAGGCTGCTCTTTTGCTTTTATAGCTGTTTAGCTGTTTCCCTTTATTTTTCTTTACATCAAAAGGTTTTTTCACATCAAGTCTGTACGCATTCTGCTTCAGCCTTTTGTTGGAGGCATATTTATCATTGTTCAGGGAGAACTGGCCCGTGCTTTGGAAGTCATCTCCTAACACTGACTCATTGCTGATAATGGCATATTTATCAGCAGGCCCTGCAGGTTGATCTTGATAGAATGGGTTTTCCACTTTAAAAAGGAAAACATCTGAATAAGATTCATCATAAACACTGGCTGATACACCCAAGCGCATATAAATATATGGCTGATTCATAAAAGGTGCTTTATCAATGTAGGAATCTAAATAAGAGTATTGTGTCCCATATAAATTAAATTCTGTGTATCCAACAAAATCAAAGCTATCATTTTCCTCACTATAAAACTCAAGGGAAATAATGGAGTCTTTATAATAAGCCGATGATGATCGATAATACAATTCAACGATCATACTTGAATCAGAATAATCGAAGACATCTTCAAACCAAATATGATGATAGGTGTTCTGGCTATCCAGTAAAGAGCCTGCAAGGTCACCTGGTTCCATTAAGGGAATATCATCTTTTGCTGCAAACTTATAATCTTTTGATTCATCCTTAGACTTTTTTGGAGCTCTCTCAGTTTGGATGCTTTCCTTCATACGGCTTGCCTTTGCCGTTTCCGCTTTTTCTGCTCCAAAAACGGTGATCGGCTGTACTATGAGAATTAACACCAGAAACAAGCATAAAAATCTTTTAAACTGACTCATCCCTTTTCCTCCGTTAATCAAATTCAATCGTTCTACTTATTGGTTTTTTTAGTAGAATATGTATATTATATAGGGAATTTATTCTAACAGATGTCGAAAAATAGGAAGTTGATAAATATTTTTTCATAGAAAAAAGCCCCCTTTGAAAGGAGACTCCTGGAATAGGTTATTTTTTTGATAAGAGATTCGCAACGAGAATGTATCTTTGCGGGGCATCTCCTATAAAATCAAAAGGATAGCAAGTCGTTACGGTCAGCATGGCACGCGGCTTTGGTACGATTACTGTCCGATCGTCAGCATCCACAATCCGCACTTTGTTTACACGATATACAAAGGTGCCCGCCTTTGTGGTTACCTCCAGAATATCGCCCTTTCCCACCTCACCAAGCTTTCTAAAGACTGTATCTCTGTGCCCGGAAAGAACAGAATTATCCTTTTCTCCCGGCATCACACTTCCTGCATAATGTCCTACACCTTTTTCAAGTTCATCTTCATCTGTGCCGTGAATAATAGGCAAAACGGACTTGATTTTCGGAATATAAAGCTCACCGATATTTTCACCAATCTCCGGCTCTTCTGAATATAAAACTTTCTTCTCAGCTTTCGCCTCCTCGGTGCCAGCAGCAGAAACCTCTTTCTTCAGCTCCATTTCCCGTACAGGCGCATTCATCTTATACGAGATATAGCCTTTGCCTACTTTATAGACACTTGTCGTTGTAACCAATAGCCCAAGCAGAATCAAACTCATACTAATGAAAAGAAGAAACAGCCACTTCTTGCGGCGGCCCGCTCCGCTTGTCTTTTTGCTTTTACCCTGAGTCATCTTACCTTTCCCTTACCCTGCGGAATAATGTAACCCCTATCATTAAACTGAAGACACCCATAACTCCATATAACATATTGTTTGAAGCCGTATTCGGCAGCTTGCCGCCTTTTTCTGTTTTATTTTCAGATGGTTTTTTCACTTTTTCAGTTGCCTTTGTAAGATCCTTGCCTGTTTCTTTAATAAGGTCTGAGTCAAACATTTCACCTGTTATGATGATATCTGCAAGAAATTCCCCCGCCAGATTATAGATGCTGATCTTCAGTTTCGCATTAATTAATTCCGTCATATTAAAAAGTTCAAGTAATGTAAGTTCTTTTTCAGAATTATTTGTAATCAGTGTATATTCCACTTTAACCTGATAGATGGAAAGCAGCTCATCAAAAATAGCTAGCATTTCTTCCACCTGTTCTGATGTTAATTCTCCAGCCACATCGAAATCCCCAATCTCCATCATCCGATAAGCAAGTTCCTCAAGCCGCTGAATAGTCTCTGGGCTTGAAAGGTCATCCTCAATGGAAAGGAGGTGATTTTTCAATCTCTCAATCTCCTCATCTGTCAGATCAAATTCAGTCTTGAAGACTTCCAAAAGCTCCTTAATCATATCCTCATCAACAAATTCATCTGCCGTATAGAAAAATACTGCCTCTTCCAAATCCCCAACGAAAATATAATCGTCCAGTTCTTCTCCATACTCTTCAAGTAAACTAATTAATGAGTCTTCATCCAGGTCATATTCTTCATAGATAAACAGAAGATTGCTTAGATCGCCCTTAATTACTTCTCCCAAGAAATCGCTCAACTCTTCAATAGATGAAAAATTTTCTATGGATTCATCATACCAGGAGAGGGAAGCCTCTATATCTTCTCTAGTAACTTCCAAACCCCTAGTCGCGCTAATGTCACTTAGATACTGCTGAAATTCTTCATCAAATTCCGGAGTCTGAGCTGAAGCAGCAGGGCTGAACAAACTGAAAATTAAGACTACAACTGATAGAACAACGCCTAATTTCCTCATAATCTTCCTCATTTCACCATTTTTTCAATACTTCTATATTATATTTCCTGTTCCTATTTTTTACAATAAACAATTTAAGAGAGTTAAATTATCATTGAACTTCTGATGAAAACAAATTATATTTATTACATAATCAGGAAAATCGGAGGGGTAATTTTGAAAAAATTGTTATCAGCCATCATTACACTATGTCTTTTAGCCTCACTGTCTTTTAGCCCGGCAGCTTCCGCGAAAACTGCCAAAATCAAGACATATAAAAATTGCACAGAGCTAAATAAGGACTATAAAGGCGGAGTAGCCCGGACTGCTGGCATTAAGAATAAAGGCGGAAAAACCAAATATAAACCGTATGTATCAGCAAAACTCTACGATGCCAACAAGTCAAAAGACAGGGACAAGGACAAGATTGCCTGTGAAAGATAACAAAAAGGGAAGCAGCCAGCTGCCTCCCTTTTCTATTTAAAACCGATCTTTATTTTTTTCAAAGACCTTCTTAACCTTTTCCACGACAACCTTTGAACCGCCTTTATCTTCAACGCCTTCCATCATCATCGCAATCAGCAGGTTAGGATCCCCTGGATTATAGGCAACAAACAAGCCATTTTCCTGTCCTTTTTCCTCTGCACTTCTTTTCAGCTCGGCAGTTCCTGTTTTACCGGCAAGCGGATAATCCTTCATATTCGCTGAGTGAGCTGTTCCGGAAGGTTCCTGAACCACTTTGGTGATAGCTGCTTCAACAGTATTGGCTGTTTCCTCACTGATAATATTTTCTTTCCACACCTGATTCTTTTCTTCTTCTCCCATTAATACTGGCTTTATAAGAGAGCCTTTATTTACAATCGGCGTATAGGCTGCTGCCAGATGAAGAATGCTCATCTCTACTTCTCCCTGTCCATATCCTGAATCTGCCAGTTTGATTTCACTGTCCAGACCGCCAATCTGCGATGTCTCAATTGGGAAAGGGAATGGAATCTCCTCATCAAAGCCAAACTTCTTTAAGCCCGCAGAGAATTTCTCTTTCCCTAGATCAAGTGCCTCTTTAGCAAAATAGATATTATCTGAATACATCATTGCTTTTTCAAAATCAACAGGTCCGTTCGGATCCTTAACACGAGTTACCTGATAGCTTCCCCAGGATTTGCTCTTCTGCCATTTTAGGCCTTTCACCTGAATAGTTTCATCAAGTGTCAGTGTCCCTTCGGATAGACCAACCGCTCCTGTGATTGGCTTCAGCACTGATCCGGGAGCATAGGTTTGCTTGAATCGGTTCATGAGCGGCATATCTTTGTTCTCTTCAAGCTGCTTCCACTCATTTGCGGTAAAGCCCAGCGAAGCCTCATTTGGATCGAAGCTTGGACTGCTGACTAAAGCAAGCGTATCCCCTGTAACCGGATCAATTGCTGCAGAAGTCCCCGGACTTCCCTTCAGTTCTTCATATAGATCCTTCTGAAGAGTGATGTCGATTGTCAGCTCAATCGTTTCGCCATTTTTCACAGGTTTTTCTGCCAGTACAACTTCAGATCCATCTTTCTTTGTGATGCCAATTTTGACACCGTTTGTTCCCTTCAGCCGTTCTTCAAGGACTTGTTCCAGTCCTCTTTTTCCAATGATATCAGTGGAGGAATATCCTTTTCCTTCGTTCTTCTTTAGTTCATCAGCTGTAATGGGGCCTACATAGCCGACCAAATGAGCTGATGCCTCGCCGAACGGATAAATTCTTCCTTTAACATCCTGTTTCAAAACGCCTTTAAGGGCAAACACTTTGTCCAATGTCGCCCTGTCATCCGGAGAAACTTTTTTGATTGGCACAAAGTACCCGGGCTGTACCCAGTCTGCATTCAGGCTTTTGCTGATTTGCTCTTCTGAGATGCCCAAGGCGGATGAGAGACCTTTAACTGTCTGCTCTTTTTGGCCTTCCATCTGCTCAGGAACAACACCAATTTCATATAACGTTCCGTTTAAAGCCAGCGGGTCACCTGTACGGTCCACTATATCCCCCCGCTGCGCCGGTACGGTGCTGTAGCTGATTTTATCCTCAGGTCCAAGCTCCGGGAAAATATACGTTGTATCCCATGCAACAAACCAGCTTTCCTCATCCTCTTTTTCTTCTTTTACCAGGCTGGCTTCATGAGAGAATTCAATTTTCCCTGCCGCGCTCTCCATCGATGCTGAAAATGGAAGTGCAGCCTTTTCTTCCTTCTTATACTCTTTTTCCATATCCGGTTTATATGTAACTTTTAACTTGCTAATCTCTAAATCTTTATATACCTTCTCATAGCGCTCTACAAAGTCCTTCTTGCTGATAGACTTCTTGGCGCTTTCTGATAAAAACCCATACATTTTATCGAACTCTTGCTTATTCCAATGCTCAACGTACTGGGCAAAACGGTCTTGAGGCTTAACTTCTTTATTGCATCCGCTCAGCACGGCCAAGAATAGAATAGAAATAAGTAAAATCAACCATCTCTTCATGGATATCCCTCCTTCCTACATTTTACCATTTGTGAGGGGAGGGTTTCCAATACAATCCTTCAAAATTTGCTATTTCATAACATGATATTGGATGGAGATTTGAGGGTAGCCACGGAAGGGTTCTAATTGGTTCCAGAACCGCCGCTGCAGCAACATTTCTTTATCAGATCCTATGAAGCCTATTGGGCGGCGGAACAGAACAGGGAGTTTGGCTATGTGGTTTTAAGGAAGTTCCCATAATTACAAGCTTTAAACAGAATATATTCAATGGATAGCTGAAGCTTTTTTGCAAACTTTAAAGAGGTTATCGAGGCATTCTTTCTTGACCCTTTCGTGGCACGTGAAATCGTAACGGATTTCATTTTCCAACTCTGAAGCGATTTCTGATATGCGCTCTTTCTTATTTTTTCTTAATTGTTTATTCGAAAGGCAGTTTGCAATTTTTTGTTCAAAGTATTCGACTGTACCGAATAACGGTCTCAATTTGAACACCTCCTTTTTCAATATTTCCCGCTTATTCAACAATTTCCCCACTATATCGCTATTAAACTTGAAAATTCCGAAAATTAGAATCTCTTTATTGCTTAAGGTCGACGATAATTTATTATATTTATGAAATTATTTCTCTATACCGATTCTTTCAGACTATAGAGTTCAACAATTAACTTGAAGACAAAATAAAAAGGAGCCTTATATGCTCCATAGTTTAAAAGATATTAGAGGTATTGAATCAATTTTGTATGGTGATACTTTGATTTCTTATAGATGTTAATAAAAAGGGTTGTAGATGAAGTCGCGCCCAAGATTGTGTTATAAGTAAGGAACCAGAACTTATGCCATCTAATCCTTAAATTCTTGACCATTTCATCACTCCTTATTATCTTTTTTCCAGCTTACCATATGTTTATTAACCCTTTATTAAGGTAGTGTAAATAACATGTAATAAATATTTATTTAGTTTTTTGGCAATAATAAGAATGGCGCATAGAGATCTTTAACCTTTTTATCCAACGATTCCACATCTCTATGTGCCACATAAAAATAAAAAGAGCCCCTTTTTTGGACTCTTAATAAAAGTAATGCCTATCCTCAATTTCATCTTCATAATCATATTCTTCCTGTTCATCAGCCTGGTCCTCGGTCATATTTGGTGATTCCGACATTTCATCAAGAAATTCAAGAATTTTTCTTATCATTTATCTCACCTCATCCATATGATTACCCATGGAACCACTTTACAAAACTCTTGTTAAGCAAATATAAAAAGTGTGTTAAAGTTCTATGAAGACAAAAGGGAGACGGACTGCAGCAGCCCATCTCCTTCTTAAATAAGAATTATCTTTTCGCCAAAACTTCTTCCTCATATTTCTTTATTTCACCCAGCCATGTTTCTTTAACAGGCACGCCCATAGTTTGACAGTAGTAATCCCATACAGCCCCAAACGGGTAGGTTTTAAACTCCTCCATGAGTGCAAGGCGGTCAGTAAATTGACCCCTTTCTTGAAGCTCTATCAGGTAATCATTTGGTGTCAGCAGCGCATAGAGCAGTGCTTTAATCATATTGCGAGTCCCAATTACCCAAGCCGCTACCCGGTTAATGCTTGCATCAAAGAAATCCATGCCAAGCTTTACTTTATCCAAAGCTCCGCAGCGCACAAGCTCCAGTGCAATTTCCCGCAGCTCATCATCCAATGTTACGACATGATCACTATCCCAGCGTACTGGCCGCGAAACATGTAATGCAAGCTGATCCGCATACAGGAGCATGGAGGAAATCTTATTGGATACTGTTTCCGTTGGATGAAAATGCCCTGTGTCCAGCAGGCAGAGTTTATCGTTCTTTAATGCATATCCCATATAAAACTCATGGGAGCCAACAACATACGACTCTGAACCAATGCCAAACAGTTTGCTTTCAATGGCATCGATATTATATGTACTATCAATTCCTTCTGCAAAAATTCTATCCAATGACTCTTTCAATCTCACTCTAGGTGTCAGCCGGTCGCTCGGAATATCCTTATATCCGTCCGGTATCCAAATATTTGTCAGGCACGGTGTACCAAGTTCTCTGCCAAAGTACTCCCCTATCTTCCGGCTGGCAATGCAGTGATTAATCCAGAACCCTCTGATTTTCTCGTTTGGATGAGATAAAGTTAGCCCATCTGCAGCTTTCTCATGGGAAAATAAAGTAGGGTTAAAATCCAGGCCTAAACCAAGTTCTTTTGCCCAATCCACCCAGTTCTGAAAATACTTCGGCTCCAATTGGTCACGTTCAACTGCTTTCCCATCTGTTTCTGCATAGATCGCATGCAGGTTGACACGATGTTTTCCTGGAATAAGGGAAAGTGCTTTCTCCAGGTCACTTCTTAATTCCTCTGGTGTTTCAGCCTTTCCAGGATAATTCCCTGTAACATCAATGCCTCCGGAAAGCTCATTTTGTTTCGCTTCAAACCCCTGGACATCATCTCCCTGCCAGCAGTGGATGGAAATCGGAATGGCTTTTAACACCTCCAGGACTTCATCCGTGTTGATTCCCCACTTTTCATAAGCACGTTTGGCATTTTCATAATTTTCCTGTATTCTCATAAGGTACACTCCTCATTGACTCCTGACTTGCTGGGGGGAATTTCTTCAGCTCAAATGACCTTTTAATAATGGTTCTTGCCTCTTTTAGTTCCCCAATGTCCCCCAGCGACATTAGCTGTGCTGCAAGATTTCCGATGGCTGTTGCTTCAGATGGACCAGCCACCACCTCTTTACCGGTCCTGTCCGCTATCAGCTGGTTCAGGTACTCATTTTGACAGCCGCCGCCAATTACGTTAATGGTCTTAAACTTTTGTTCAAAAATCTCTTCTATTTCAAGAACTGCATTTTGATAGCTTTCTGCTAAACTAATAAAAATGCACTTGGCAATCTCACCCGGTGTTTCAGGCAGAGGCAGATTTTTTTCCGTACAATATTCCTGAATCTCAGTTATCATATTTTCCGGCTTTAAAAACCTTCCGTCATCAACATTGATTATAGTATTGAAAGCTGTTGCTTCACGGGCTAATTCAACCAGTTCACTGAAGGAATATTGACCACTGTAATTTCTTTTTACTTCCTGGATCATCCAAAGACCCATAATATTCTTTAGAAAGCGATAGCGGTAATCCACTCCGCCCTCATTTGTATAATTATATTGGCGCGCTTTTGGCACACATATCGGAAAGCGGTTTTCAACACCAATTAATGACCAGGTTCCCGAGCTGATATAAATGGTATTTTCCACTTCAGGTACAGCCATTACAGCTGATCCCGTATCATGGGTGGCAGGCAAAATAACGTCAAGATCAAATCCGAATTCAGAAACAAGCTCATCCTTCAAATTCCCAAGTACTGTTCGGGGTGGCATTATTTCCTGAAACATCTCCTTATTGATTCCAAGTTTCCCGAGAATTTCACCATCCCACTTTTTTGTAAACGCATTGACCAGCTGCGTAGTGGTGGCATTGGTATATTCATTTGATTTATTTCCAGTTAATAAATAATTGAAATAATCAGGAATCATCAGGAAGGTTTTTGCTCGATCCAAGACTTCTGGCTGGTTTCTTTTTAAGGCTTCCAGCTGAAAAATGGTATTGAAGGTAAGAAATTGAATACCCGTTTCCAAATACAGCTCTTCTTTCCCGATCTTTTTAAAAACTTCCTCCATCATGCCTGCCGTTCGGGGATCACGGTAGGAAACAGCATCGGTCAGAGTCTGGTCCTTTTCATCCAGCAGCACAAAATCAATGGCCCATGTATCAATGCCTATGCTGTCTGGCTTTAATCCTAACTTTCCGCAGTGATGAATCCCCTTTTTAATTTCCGTAAATAAGGTGTCAACATCCCAGCAATAGTGGTTATTTCTTTGGATAATCTTGTTTTCAAATCGATATACTTCCTGTAATTTCAGTACACCTTCCTCAAGATATCCTGCAATTAATCTTCCGCTGGATGCACCAATATCGACAGCTAAGCTAAGCTTGCCCAATTATAACAACCCCCATTTGGAAACGCTTACTTCAAAGCGAAAATAAAGAGCTTTTTTAAATGCTGGCCGAACGTTTGTCCAGCCAGCATGAATTTATTTTATTTTGTTATTTGAAGGATTCCCGGCTTTGGTGATACCCCGAAGGCTTCAGCTAATACGGCAAGCTGGTCATCTGTAATGACCTGTTTTACTCCGCCACGGTGGGAATTAATCAGCATATAAATCTGTGCAGCTTTCTCAGCTGTCTCAATTAAGCCAAAAGCATCATCAATAGAGCTGCCCGTACCGAAAATACCATGATGCGGCCATACAACTAACCGATACTCATTCATCTTCTTTGCTGTTTCCTTCCCAATCTCTTTCGTGCCTGGTATCATCCAAGGCAGAAGCCCCACACCATCCGGAAATACAATGATGCATTCAGATTCCATCTGCCATAGTGATTTTGTAAATGCCACTTCATCCAGTTCGTGAGTATACGTCATGGCAACAACATTCGTAGCGTGGTTATGCATAATCACTCTATGATTTTCATCATGCTTCAGCCTGACAATATGGCTCATGAAGTGAGATGGGAGTTCGCTCGTTGGCTTTCCGCCATTTGCAAAGCCCCATAATATATCCAGTTCTCTTCCTTCATCGGTCACCTGAATAATGCCCAGCAGTTCCTCAGGATTATCAATTATGTTTTTAAAATAGCTGCCTGATGCTGTTACCATAAAGTATTTGCCAGAAAGCTCCGGAACCGGGAAATCAAGGCCGATGGTACGGATCGCCTTACCTTTTTCGATATAAGGTTCAAGTTCTTCTTCATCCAGGATTATGCTGACGTTCCCTCCATTGCGCTCATCCCAGCCTAATTTCCACATATTATGGGTTGCCTGCATCATCTGCTGTAAAAATGGCGATTCCAGTATATTTCTTTTGGCATTTACAGTATTCATATATCCATGCTCCTTCTGTTTAAATTCCAATAATTAAAGACCTGCGTTTCCAGCATCAAGCCTTCCCAAAAGAAAACGCTGTCAAAACGAAGATCTATTAAACTCTTACTTTCATTATAAGGAGTTTCCTAAGATAAAACAACATAAACAAATATTAAATTGTTGTTTTATTTTTGTTTATGTTTAGATTTTTGCGATGTGGATCTTTAGCTGAAGCCCTTCAAGTTTTTCCTTTATTCCGGAGTCTATTTTTGAATCTGTCATGATGTGATGTGCATTGTTGATAGGCATAATTTGAGAGAATCCTTTTACTCCAAATTTGCTGGAATCAGCCATTACAATGACTTTATCCGATCGCTCAGCCATCCGCTTCTTCAGGATAGCCTGTTCTTCATTTGAATCACTTAGTCCATTTTCAAGATGCAGTCCTTTGCAGGATATAAATGTCTTGTTAACATGGTACATATCCAGTGAACGTTCTGCTAACGGTCCCACGTGAGACATGGATTTTGGATTCAATTTTCCACCTGTTGAAATCACTTCTATCTTGTCTTTTTTGCTAAGTTCCATGGAAACTTTAATGGAATTCGTTATAACGGTAAGAGGGATATTTGGCAGGGCTTTCGCCATGTACCACGCTGTAGAGCTGGCATCCAAAATAATGCGGTCCCCACTCTCCACAAGCTTTGCTGCCTCATTTGCAATGGCTTTTTTCTCCGTAACATTTGTTATTTCACGTTCTGCCACATCGGGGTCTTCCTCTTGAATCCTGACCGCTCCGCCATGGCTCCTTTTCAGCTTATTTTCTCTTTCGAGTTTTTCCAGGTCCCGGCGAATCGTTTCTTCTGTTACAGAAAAATACTCGCTTAATTCACTTACGCGAATACTGGATTTAATATTTACAAGTTCAACAATTTTCTGTTGCCTTTCTGCTACTAGCATTCTATACCCTTCCTCTTATGTAAATAATTTTTGTTTATTTTTGTTTGTTTTTGTTTCATTCTCACTATATCATATTTCCACTACATTATATATCCTTCGCTGATTGGGCGAAGGACATGTATTTTCAGGAAAGGAAGGGTCAAATATAAAGTGTTTAAAAAAGGGGCATCCCCAAAAGCTAGGACACCCCTTGTTTTTATCCGTTATTAGAAATCAAAATCTCCTGCATTTTCAGCTGTAAAGTCTGTTGGAGGTCCCATGATAATTGTTTTGTTATCATCCCAAACTTCAATTTTTCCAACACCAGGTACATCTTGGCCATTTTCAGGATTCTTGCCTTCTGCCAGATCTTTAGCAAGAGCAACTGTTAAGTAACCTAATTTGTCTGGCTCCCAAAGAATCGCTACATCTAATGATCCATCTTCAAGGAATGGCTTAGAATCATTTGGAAGAGCCGTTCCAACTACTGAAATCTTATCTTGAAGCCCTTTTTCCTGAACAGCTTGCGCTGCACCAATTGGAGCAATAGTAGAGAAAGCCATAATACCCTTTAAATCAGGATATGCTTTAATTAAATCAAGCGTCTTTTGGTATGCAACAGGCTGTTTTTCATCAGTAGGAATAATATCTGTAACTAGTTTGATATTTGGATAGTTCTCTTCAAGCTCTTTCTTGGCACCATCGATCCAAGAGTTTAGGTTAGCTGCAGAAAGACCGCCGGTCAAGATGGCAATTTCGCCTTCCTCTGTTCCCATTTGCTCAACTAGAGACTTCGCGATATGACGTCCGTAACCCTCATCGTCGATTTGGTGGACTGATAATTCTACTACTGATTGATCCGCTGGAGTATCCCAGTCCATTACCGTGATACCTTGTTCTTTTGCTTTCTTTAAGACAGGTGTTAAAGATGCCGGGTCATTTGGAGCTACTGCGATAACATCAACATTTTGGCTGATTAAGTCTTCAATGACTTTAACCTGCTGCGCAGCATCTGCTTCAGTCGGCCCAGTATAAATGACTTTAACGCCTAACTCTTCGCCTGCTTTAATTACTCCCTTTTCAGATGCATTGAAATAAGGGATCCCTACAAGTTTAGGAACCACTGCAATGGTAAGCTCATCGTCACCGCCGCTTTTTTTGCCTGATCCTTCACTTTTGGATCCCGCACTCTCTTGTGACACACAGCCAGCCAGAAGGCCGATTGCTAAAATCATCGTTAGCATCGATACAAAAAACTTTTTCATCGTTTCTTCCCCCTTTTGATCTTTTCCATATATGGTTATCTGACTATGTCAGATGGCACCCAATTCCTTTATGCTGCTGCAGCCTCTTGCTGCTTCTTTTGTTTCTTTTCATCTGCTTTTGCTTTAATAAAGTTAACCACAAGCACGAGAATGAGAATCGCACCCGTAATCACTCCAACAATGGCCCTTGGAACACCCATTAAATTCAAGCCATTGGATAGTACTTGAAATATGATCACTGCATAAACGGTTCCAATAACTTTTCCATAGCCGCCCTGGATGTCTGTTCCTCCAAGAACCGCAGCAGCCACACTTTGCAGAAGATAGGAAGATCCCAAGTCAACTTTTGCTGTATTATATCTGGAAGTCATGATGATGGAAGAGAGCGTTGCCAGTAATGCTGCAAAAAGATAGACTTTCATCAGCACTCTGCTGTTATTGATTCCTGAGAATAAAGTGGCAACCGGGTTGCTTCCAACCATATATACACTTCTTCCCCATCCTGTCTTAGTCAAGAGAACACCAGTTAAAATAGCTACAATAATAAAGATCAGCATCGACAAAGGAATGATCCCCATATAATAACCATTTCCAATCAGACTGTAAGACTCACTGAAGCCTGAGATAGACCTGCCTTTTGTCACGCTTAATATAATCCCTTCGAACAAAACCATCGTTCCTAATGTTACTAGAATAGGTGAAACTCCGATTTTTGAAACGATGAAGCCATTTAATGATCCGCATGCCAGTCCGACCGCAATCCCAGCAATGATCGCTACAAGCATGGAATAACCGTTCATTTGCATCATGGCAATTGTTACACCTGATAATGCTGCTACATAGGTAATGGAAAGATCTATTCCTCCCGTAATAATAACAACCATCATCCCTAGTGCAATTAGCCCAAATTCAGGCAGCTGGAACATCATATTACTAATGTTGTTGGATGATAGAAATCCCGGTGCCAATAAACTCATCAAGACTATAAGTCCCACTGCAATAATTCCCAGTACTTGTTCCTTTGATAGCGATTTCATTTCATTCCCTCCTCTCTATGCTTCCACTTCGATCCGGGCCATCTTATTTTTAGCCCTCTTATATTGGATATGATCAAATGAAACTGCCAATAGGATAACTATGCCAATTACCACCTGTTGCCAAAACGTGTCGATTCTTGCCAGAATTAAACCGTTTTCCATGATTGCCAGCAATAACACTCCGAGGAAAGTGCCAACAATAGAACCTCTTCCCCCCATAATATTGGCTCCGCCGAGTACAACGGCTGCGATTACAGTCAATTCAAATCCGAGCATTCCATTCGGGTCTACTGCTTTTGTATAAGATAGCTGGGCAATGGCAGCAATACCTGCCAAAAAGCCCATATAAGAGAAAACAAAAATTTGCACTTTATCAAAATTGATTCCAACCCGGATAGCTGATTCTTTATTTCCGCCAATCGCCAGAACTTCACGCCCGATGACGGTATATTTGAGAACAAACCAGGTGAAAACTGCAATAACAATAAATAGAATAGTTAAAATCGATACCCCAAATATATTGAAGTTAGCAAACTTCAAAAATATGCTTGGGAAACTTGTGCTATTCAGATACTGTCCATTCGTGATATACAAGACGATCCCGTTAATCATACTCATCGTTCCAAGTGTCACGACAATTGCCGGTATCTGAATCCGGGAAACTAGAAAGCCATTAATAGCTCCAAAGAAAACACCGATTAATGGTGCAATAATAAATAATAGTAAAATAGCAACCGGACTATCTGGCATTAATACCAGCAGTTTTCCAATTATGACCCAAACTGCACTTGTCACAGCTGCAACAGAAACATCAATACCACCTGTAATAATAATGAGCGTCATACCTACAGCCAAGATTCCCAATACAGCATTTCCTTTTAAAATATCCAGTAGATTCCCTGGGCTTAAAAATGCCGGGCTCATGATCGTTAAGATAATGCAAAGTAAAAGCACGATCCCTGCAATGCTCATTTCCTTTGATTTCAGTATCGAGTTAATCACATTTGCACCTCCTGGTTTGGAACAAATGATGCTTGCTCTTTATTCCTGTTCGTATTTCCTGACCCAAGAAGTGCCAGGTTCATGATAGATTCCTGTGTAGCCTCTTCAATGCTAAGTTCTCCCGCAACCCGGCCGTGTCTCATGACTAACACACGGTCACTGACTGCCAATACCTCAGGAAGCTCTGAAGATATGACAATAACACCCATTCCTTCTGCAGCCAGTTTGCGAAGAAGCTTGTGAATTTCTGTTTTTGCACCAATATCAATACCATTTGTCGGCTCATCAATGATTAAAATGTCAGGATTCGTTGAAAGCCACTTTGAGATAACGACTTTTTGCTGGTTACCTCCGGATAGATCACCTGCAGCCCTTTCAGGAAGAGCCGGGCGTACATCAAGGGTCTTTACATAATCATTGGCAAGTTCAATTTCCTTCTTGCGATTAATTAGTCCCAATTTATTTCTAAGTGTTTTTAAGATTGGTAAAGTAATATTTTTAATGATGGACTGCCCCAGAATTAACCCCTGAGTTTTTCGGCTTTCCGGAATATAAGCAATGCCTTTCTTCATAGCATCTTCACTGGATTTAATGGAAACTGGTTTCCCATTAATTTTGATGGTCCCTTGATAAGGTTTATTCACTCCAAAAATAGCCTGTGCCAATTCGGTTCTTCCTGAACCGACCAACCCTGTAATCCCTAATACTTCCCCTTTTTTCAATTCGAAAGAAATGTCTTTGAAATTTCCGTCTTTTGAAAGACCTTCAACTTCAAATATCGTTTCACCCGCGATTTGTCTGGATTGATTCTTTTCATACAAAACGGTTCTTCCAACCATTAAGTTGATCAAACGGTCTTCATCCAAATCACTGCTTTCATAAGTGCCCACATACTTTCCGTCCCTTAGAACTGTGAACCGGTCAGAGACTGTGAATAGTTCTTTCAGCTTGTGGCTGACAAATATGATTGAAATTCCCCTGCTTTTCAAATCATTAATTACTTTATATAGCTTCTCTACTTCTCCGCTTGATAGGGATGAAGTAGGTTCATCCATTACGATGAGCTTCGACTCGAACGCTAAGGCTCTGGCAATCTCAATCAATTGCTGCTGTGCAATACTGAGCTTTTCTACAGGAAGATGAATATCAATTTCTACATCAAGCTCTTTCAAAGCCTTTCTTGCAATTTCTTCAGCTGATTTCCAATTTATTTTTTTCCACGGTCTGCTTGTGCTATCTCTTCCAATATAGATGTTTTCTGCCACCGATAGATTTGGAAATAGGCTTAAATCCTGATAGATGATTGAAATACCCTTTAGCGTGGCATCTATTGGCTTATTTATTTCGGCTTTCTTGCCTTCGAAATAGAACTCCGCTCCAGTGTCAGGCTGATAGATACCTGATAAAATCTTAATCAAGGTAGACTTTCCAGCTCCATTTTCCCCAATTAATGCATGCACTTCACCTGGCTTGACTTCCAAGGTTACGTCATCCAGGGCTTTAACACCAGGGAAGGTCTTGCTAATGCGGGTCATTTTTAATAGATAGTCAGACATGTATATCCTCCTTTCATCTGGCAGCTCAAGCAGAAGATGTTTTCCGGCTCTCCGACATATAGTGGCTGATTTTTCTTTCCTTGCAGAATTGGTTCACTTCATCGAGTGTTGGTATTCCTGTCTGCGCGCCAAGCCTTGTTACTTTCATTGCGCCTACGATAGTTGCGAATTCTGCTGCTGATACTAGATCCTGTCCGTCCGCTATCGCGCAGGCCAGCGCACCGGCAAATGAATCACCTGCACCAACCGTATCTACAGCCTTGACAGGAATCGATTCAATATAAGTAGATTTTCCACTCTCATAAACCAATGAGCCTTTATCGGCCATTTTAATAATTGATTTCTTTACACCCATATGTTCAAAGTACTTTGCCGCTTTATTTGCCGTCTCAATATCCGTTACATCGATTCCGGTTAATTGTTTGGTTTCCTGGCGATTAGGAATGATGAGATCTGCGTATTCAAGTGCACGAACAGTGATCCCCTCTGCTGGCGCTGGATCCAATATGACGAACATGCCTTTTTTCCTGGCTTCAATCATGGACTGGATCACCACTTTTTCAGGTATCTCCATTTGGACCAACAATACTTTGCTCTTGTTGATTTTATCGAAGGCGTTTTCAATGTCCGGGACAGATAAGGCGTCATTGGCGCCTTTCAATACAAGCATCGTGTTCTCCGCTGTCTTATCTATAGTAATAATGGCACAGCCTGTAGACTCATCCTTTACTCGCTTAATATAAGAAACATCCACTTTGCTTGTCTTTAAGGAATCCAATAAGATATCTCCATAGGTATCCTGGCCAATGGAACCAATCATATTTACCGTTTTTCCTAGTCTTGCACAGGCTGTCGCCTGATTAGCGCCCTTCCCTCCAGGAAGCAGCTCCATTTTCTTGCCAAATATCGTTTCACCACGATTTGGGTAATGGTCGGTTAATGCCACAATATCAATATTGATGCTTCCGACAACCGTTATTTCAGCCAATTAAGCCACCTCGCCATCATGTATTTATTCCAGCTTCTTGTTCACTCAAAAAAGTCCTCAGCTTCTTTACCGCACCCTCAAGTGGAATATCATTCCTGAATAAGCAGGAAGTTCCAAGAACAAGCATGTTTGCCCCATTTCCTATCACATCAGGAATGGTATGGTACCCAATATTTCCATCAGCCTGTATATCCACCTGATAGCCTTCTTCAGCAATTAACTGCCTAATTCTATTAATCTTTTTATTCATAAGCGGAACGAATTTCTGGCCGGCAAATCCAGGATTTACGGTCATGATTGTAATATAATCGATTACATCAAGCACATATTCAATTTCAGAAACTGGGGTAGATGGATTCAAAGCTACACCTGCTTTTAAACCCTTATCTCTGATTTTCTGCAGTGTTCTCTGGAGGTGATCTGTTGCCTCTGTATGTACTGAAATCATATCCGCTCCAGCGTCAATAAATAGATCTAAGTAATCTTCCGGCTTTTCAATCATTAAATGGACATCAAAGGGTTTTCTCGTATACTCTCTGATTTTTCTTATTAAGTCCGGCCCCATTGTAAAATTAGGCACAAACTTTCCATCCATTACATCCAAATGAAAGAAGTCGACTCCGGCCCTATCCAGCCTGGTTACTGAATCCTGGAGATTTCCCATATCGGCACACATAAGTGAAGGTCCAATTAATGTCATTTCTTTACCGCCTCCTTTTTTGCATCAAGATTCTTCTGGATATCGATAAGAGTCTTTACTGGTGAGTTTTCTTGTGAGAACGCTTGATGAAGCTGTTCATAAACTTCAAATAGCTGGTTATAGATGTTTCTATATTCAGCGTTTGGCTTATATAATTCACTATCATAATGAAGCATTTCATTGATGGCCTCGTTGATTGAATCCCATCCGCCCCGCTCTTTGCCAGCAGCTACAGCTCCGAGCACGGCCGCTCCCATTGCACATGTATTAGGCACTGTAACAACATGTACATTTCTGCCGGTAATATCTGCGAACAATTGCATCAGTAATTTATTCTTCTCTGCTAAACCACCGCACGCGTATAAATCTTTAATACTGATACCGCTTTCATCGAACGTGTGAAGAATTTTTCTGGCACCGAAAGCCAGAGATTCCAGCAGAGCCCTATATATATGTTCGGGTTTAGTCCCGAGTGTCAATCCTACAATGGTTCCCGTAAGGTTTGGATCTTTTAAGAGACGATTCCCATTCCACCAATCAAGAGCCACAAGTCCGTGCTCTCCCGGCATTAGCAGGGATGCTTTTTCTTCCATTAACTGATACAGAGAGATGCCAGCGGATTCAGCCTCTTTTGCAAGGGAATCCGGGACACAATTATCGATGAACCAGGCTAATGAATCCCCACCGGCACTTTGCCCTGCCTCGTATGCATAATAGCCTGGCAAAATCCCATCCTCTACTACGCCGCTAATTCCGGGAACAAAGCGTTCTTCTTTATCTATGCACATGTGGCAAATCGAGGTTCCCATGGCCATAACCATTTTTCGAGGTGAGTCAACACCTGCTCCTATAACGGCTGCATGCGCATCAATGATTCCAACGGCTACTGCTGTCTTCTCAGTCAGGCCAAGTTCTGCTGCGAACTTGTCTGTTAAAAATCCGGCCCTTGATCCAACAGGATAGATATCAGAAGTTAGCTTCTCTTGTACGACCTGTTCAAAACCCGGGTGAAGCGTTTTCAAAAATTCGTTTGAGGGGTAGCCTTCCTTTTTACTCCAGCTGCCTTTATACCCGGCCATGCAAGAGCTGCGCTTATCTGAGCCAATCAGCTGCATGGTGATCCAGTCCCCAGCTTCGATAAACCGATCAGCAGCTTCATACACCTCGGGTGCTTCGTTTAAAACTTGAAGCATTTTAGGGAACATCCATTCTTCCGATACTTCTCCGCCATATCTATTAAGGAAGGATTCGTTTCTCTCTGTCCCCCGGCCATTTATAAGTGCTGCTTCTTTGTCTGCCGCGTGGTGCTTCCACAGCTTTACCCAGCTATGTGGATTATCCTTGTATTCCGGGCATAAACAAAGGGGAATCCCACTTTCATTTATAGGCATAATCGTACTTGCTGTAAAATCTACTCCTATGCCAATGACATCTTCTCTTTTTATTTCTGACACTTTCAAACATTCAATCACTGTTTCTCTTAAAGTATGTAAATAGTCATTGGGGTTCTGCAATGCCCATTGTGCTTTCAGCTTTATCTCAGTTCCCGGCAATCGCTCCGTGATTACGCCATGTGGATATCGTGAAACTGAAGATGAGACAATTGTACCATTATGGACATTTACTAAAATGGCTCTTGCAGACTCTGTACCGAAGTCAATCCCAAAAACATATTTGTTATCCAAAATTGCCCACCACCTTATTTGATTTTTATTATAATTTAGACATATTTGTTTTTCAACATTTTTTTGTTTTATTTTTTTATAATCAAACATTTAAGAGTTGAATTATTTTGTTTTTTTATAATTGTAACCGCTTTTGTAAAGAATGGACCATTTGGACATTATTTTTTATGTATATCCTTCTTCAAACCGCCGTATAACTATAGAATTTTGTTGTTTTTCCCACAAAAAAACACAGACCCATACTTTGGATCTGTGTTCACTCAATCAGCTACAATTGTATTGATTCCTATATTCCTAATACTTCTTACATCATTAACAGCCATCTTATCATCTGTAATTAGGTAATCAAGATTTCTTAAATTTTCAATGCTAACCAGTGACTTTGTTCCATATTTACTGTAATCGGCTAATAAAAACAGCTGATCAGAAATCGAAATGAACTGTTTCTTGATTTGCGCCTGCATCTCATGGACCTCACTGATCCCTCTCTTTACATCAAATCCGGTACAAGAGAAGAAAAACTTATCTAAATGATAATCTTCTATAACCTTTTGTGATGAAACGCCAACGAAAGACAGCGAATCCTCTAATAAATACCCCCCGACAGTTATCACCGTAATCCCTGGCTGGCTTGCCAGCTCTAATGTGACAGCAATCGAGTTTGTAATGACCGTTATTTCTTTATCCTTTATAAACTTGGCCATTTGTAAAGCCGTTGTACTGGAATCGATGCCGATAATATCTCCATCCTCAACAAAGGATGCTGCTTTCATGGCAATGGAACGTTTTTCCTCTATATTTGTCTGTTCCCTTTTTAAAACAGGTATTTCAGAACCTGATTTTTTTATTGAAACAGCCCCGCCATGTACTCTTGAAAGAAAGCCTTCTTTCTCAAGTCTCTCTAAATCTCTGCGGATTGTTTCTTCCGTAACGCCAAATCGCTTGCTCATATCTGCAACGCGGATCATTCCAAGATCATCAACGAGTGCAATTAACTGTGCCTGTCTTTCATTACCTATCCAAGGTGTTTCTGATTGGAATGAAGAGACCATATATCATCACCTATTTCTTTTATTCATATTGTAATAGTAACATACCCACACCAAACAGACAATAATTCTTTGTTTTATGTTTGGATATGAAGATATATTTATTGTTTTCGCAACTTATTAACCTTGTGAAATTTAGGGTGTTGAGTTCCTTGCACATACTCATTTTTCACCGGGAACCAAAACTTATATTCAATTCAGCTTTTTAACAATATAAACTGAGGCAGATTTACTGTATATTTACATGATCCCGTATAAACCTTTACCCATTTATTTTACTTGTTTTTTTCGCGTTTTACTATGATTATGTAGAAGTTATGGAAGGGTTTTCTTTTTCCGTTAACTAGCAGTAAAGATGTGAATGGAATTTTTAGCGTGGAGACATTTTTTATATTATGGTAGGCATAATGACAAAACCCCAAAAAAAAAACGGGGATATCCCCCGCTTCATGTGTAAATTAATTTTAATGCTCTGATGGAATACCCATTGTAGAAAATGCAGGACTATGTTCTGAAGGGATACCGGCTAACTCAATCGTTTTGCCAACACTGTGTTCTGATGGAATGCCGGCCAACTCTACAGGTTTGACAACACTATGCTCTGACGGAATTCCTGCCTCCTGGTTCCCCGCAAAGGATGCTCCAGCTCCAATTACCCCTAACGCCAATGCTCCGGCTAAAATTAATTTTTTCAAGACATTGACTCCTTTCTCTTCATAATTTATTGAATTATTTATATATTAACATTTATTGAGCAATTTTTCCATTTCCGATTCGACAATTTGGATGAATTTATCATTTTTTTGCAGTCTCAGGATATAAATGGCTTTTTGAAGAAACTCTACTCCGTTTTCTTTATTGCCTAGTTTTATATAATTCTCTCCAGTTTGATAATGTAAATTGGCAAACAAATATTGGATTTCTTCATGGATGCAGATATCAATTCCCTTTTGGCAATATACGAGGGATTCCTGGTATGCCCCTACCTCTGTCAAAGCTTGAGATAAACCAAACAAAATCCTGACTTTCCCTCTGCTCTCAAGAATATGCGGCAGCTTTTCCAAATCATTAAGTGCCTTTTTGAACATCGCGATGGCTTCCTGGTAATAATTTTTATCTTTATATAAAATAGCGATACTTGCTAATATTTCGACTTCTCTTTCCGATAAGTTTACCCTTTTTTCATTGGTAAGATCTAAGGCAGCATGCAATATTTGGATCGCTTTATCGAAATCCTTCTCAAGATAAAAAACACAGATTCCCTGATGCCAGATTAAGAATTGCTTCAGCATGACAGGCTGAAAAATGGGATTATCCAGTTCCTTTTGCACAATCTCGTATATGGCCTGATAATTCCAATTCCGCTTGTGCTTATTAATAATTTGCATAACAGCTGTAGAATAATTTATGGTGGATTTCGAGGCAATATTAAAGAAGTACGTAAGATCAATATTCATTTTATTTGCTAATTGGTTCAGTGTTTCCAGACTTGGATACGCTTTCTCTCTTTCAAAAGAAATAAGATCATCCTCAGAACATATGCCCTCTGCCAGCTCCTTAACACTTAACCCTTTATACTGACGAAAAGATTGTAAGCTGTCGCCAATTAAATACTCACTTAAATTCATCAGCTTTCCCTCACTTAGTATGATTAATAGTATTATTTTACCACAAAAAGTATAATAACGTTTAATAAAGATTAAGGCGTGTACAGGAACACAATCAGTTTTAGGCGATGCATTGGATGTTCCAATATATATATTCGATAGTTCCAGCAAATATCCTTTTATTAATAAAAAATTTGTAATCTCTTTTTTCCTAAAATCAGATTCTTCACTGTCATCCGTTCAGCAATAATTTTATGCAAAATAAAAACCCTGCTAATAGAGGGTTAATCTAACATTATTAGTCTATTTAATGGTTTCTGCGTTTAATTACCCACTATTTTTCTCAAGTCATTTTCAATCTCTGATAGAAGCTTATTAACGCTCATTTCTTTTTCCCCAACACCAATTTCATATACCTTAGTAAGCATCTCCAAAAAAAGTGCATTTATTGTCTTATGACCTTCATTATCCAACAACTTTTTTACCCCTCCTATTTTCCTATCAATACTATGACATTATTCTATTTCTTTTTTGGTTATTTGACAATATTTTTCCAATTAAAAAATAAAAAGAACCGCTTCCTGCTATGGGAAACGGCTAAAATTGGAGATTTAAAAGGATGTTCCATTAGTTGCAAATAGGGTTATTGCCTAAATGCACTTCACATTTTTATTAAAACATTATTATGAAATCTATGTATCTTTGATTATTTACCATTTTTCATTAGTTTCAGAGTGAAACCTCTTGTTTATAAAGGTTTTTAATAGTAAATATAACTATAAGAATATTTTTCAGGAGGATATCGCTTGGACTTTTCTGCTATAGGAAAAAAAATAAGAGAGTTAAGAAAATCAGCAGGCTTTTCTCAAAAGGATCTTGCTAAGGATATATGTACTCAGGCGCAAATAAGCAAAATTGAAAAAGGGGATGTCCTTCCTTTGGCGTCTACTTTATATTTCATCTCTCAGAAGCTAGGGGTTGATATTAATTATTTTTTCGAGCATGGAACAACGCCGAGGCTTGATTATATACAGGAGGTTAATAACCAGCTTAGAATAGCGAGGCGCAGGCTTGATTACCCCCTCATAAAAGAGATTGTGAAAACGGAAGAAAGGAATCCGCTTTTTACATCCAATAAGAGAAATTACCAGATCCTTCTCTGGCATAAAGGGATTTACAAATATCATGTCGATCAACTGCTTGAAGAAGCTCTCCTATATATGGATAGAGCCATCGATTTGACACTCGGGAAAGTGTGGAGTGAAAAGGAAATCGAGATTTTGAACAGTAAAGGAATTTTACTATATGAAGTTGGGAGATACAAGGAGGCTATTGATGTATTCCTTCGTGCCATAAATCATTTAGGAGGGATCATTTATTTAAATGATGAAACAGTCCGCAGCAGGCTCCTTTATAACACGGCCAAAGCCTATACAGGTATTGAGGACTATGAACACTCTACAAAGCTCTGTCATGAGGCAATTGAAAGCTGTTTAGAAAAGGATCAGTTATTTCTATTGGGGCATCTCCATTATCATATTGGCTATAATTATGAGCTCAAAGAACAGTTTATTTTAGCGAAAAAGTATATGGAGCAAGCTCTTGATATTTTTCGGCTGCAGCGGGATGAACGATATAATGACTTTATTCGCGGAAAAATTACAATATTCGACACTATTCTTTAATAGTCACTGCGACACAAGTCGACAGTCCTTTATTATTGTAAAATAATAGTTAGTTTTTTGTATAATCATGTAAAAAAATGATCTTTTTGGACGATATATGTGATAAAATGGTACAAAAATACGTCCAAGGAGTGATTCGGAAAAGTGAAAAAACAGATGGTTACAATTGCTGCTGCTGCAATGCTTTCTTCTGCCTTTGCCTCTCAGGCTTCCGCTGATACATATACAGTAAAAAAAGGGGATACCCTGTTTCATCTGTCTATTAAATACAAAACGACTGTTACTGATATTAAAAAAGCCAATAATTTAAGTTCCGATTTACTATCAATCAATCAAAAACTTGAAATACCAGGGGCAGCAGAGAAGCCTGAATCCAATCAGCCATCCGGCGGTACCACAGCACCTGCACCAGCTAATACAGCCAAAACCTATACCGTTAAAAGCGGGGATACTCTATCTAAAATTGCCTTGAGTCATAATATTAGTTTAAAAGATTTAATGAGCTGGAATGGCCTTAGCACACACTTGATCTATCCTGGACAAGTCTTTAAGGTTTCAAAGCCTGCTGGTAATACCTCAGGAGATACCGGAGAGCAGGCAGGTTCAGCACCTGCACCTTCAAGCCCTGCAAATGGCGGCAGCTCAGAGGTATATGTAGTTAAAAAAGGGGATACTCTTGGCGGCATTGCTTCTAAGTATAAGACTACTGTTCAACAGATTAAAGAGTGGAATAAATTAAGTTCTGATTTAATCCTGATTGGACAAAAGCTTAACTTAAGTGCAACCAAGGATTCAAATGAATCGGTTTCCAGCGGGAAGCCCGGCAATAACGAGCAAACAGATAATGGGACAGGATCCTCGGTTTTAGCGGAAGCCCAAAAGCATGTTGGTGTCCCTTATCAATGGGGTGGCCAAACTCCTTCAGGCTTTGACTGCAGTGGATTCATCTATTACGTTCTTAAGCAGACAGGCTCCAAAATGGCACGCTACTCTTCTGAAGGATACTACAGCCGTTCCTTTTACGTGAATACGCCACAGCCTGGCGATTTAGTATTTTTTGAGAATACATATAAGAAAGGCATTTCTCACTTAGGCTTCTATGTAGGAAACAATAAATTTATCCATGCCGGCTCATCAGGCGTTGAAATCTCCAGTCTGGATAATTCGTATTGGAAGAAACATTTTGATGGATTCAAGAGATTTTACTAGGACACCTATTTACAGGTGTCTTTTTTCATATTTTGGAAGGAATATACATATATTTCGAAGAATACTATAAGTAGCGGGGTCAAAAGGAGGAGATCCAATGAATATCGTAGGCATTATTACATTTTTGTCCTTATCTTTATTATTAATGAGTCTTCTTTTAATTTATTCCAAATTCCATCATCAGACGCCGGGCAAGTTGGCTGCGATTATCGTTTTTTTCCTTTTGAATGCCGTACCTCTTGTGTATATTGTCTATACCGAAAAAAGCATAGGCTATGCCAGCAACTTTTTTGCAATTGGCTCAATTTTTATGTTTGTGTGGGTGATTACCACTGTTCTTCTGCTTTTTGGCATTCTCTTCAGGGCTGGATCTGGTCAGGAAGATTCATATTATTAATAAAAATACCAGCAGCAATATGGCTGCTGGTTTTCTATCTGGAAAGAAAGCCTCTTGCTGCGTATTTCAGCATGTCTTTCTTTCTTAAATCCTTTACGTCTTTCTTTTTAAGCTTTGCGGGTTCCATTGGTGTGGCGAATGGAAATCCGCTTTTGAGAAATGGCGGTCTGTCGAGAAGAACAAGTTCCCCCTTCTCCACCCCTTCCTTCACTTCCTGGGTCTGTCCAATTTTCAGCCCTGTTTCTATTACCTTCCTTTCAAGGCGGCCGTTTTGCTGAATTGCATATGTATACGCGCCTTTTTTCTCCCTTTTCACCGCTTGGGCCGGGATCGTCAGGGTATTCTCCACTTCATTCGTTACAATCCGCAAATCGACGTGCTCTCCATGGAAGCTTTCGAACTCAGGTGTTTCGTTCATAGCAATCGTAAACTCATAGCGGCTTTCAGTTTCCGCATGTGGTTCTGATGTTGGATAGTTTAAGATTTTTTCAAGGGTTCCGTCTATTTTTTTGTTGCTGCCTTTTGGGATGATATATACTTTCATTCCCTCTGTTGCCTTATGAATTTCCTGCTCTGTAAAAACCCCTTCGACCTTTTGCTCGTTTGAGATTATGGTTACAACCGGATTTGTGAGGTCATTCTTAATGCTTTTGACCGTTCCCGCTATTTCACTTTCAACCGTCAGATTAGACAGACTCTCATCCGCGGCATAAATCATATCATCATACTTTTGGATTTCACTTTCAAGCCTGCTGATTTGCAGTTCCTTTTCTTCGATATCCCGTTCAATTGTTTGAATCATATATGCGTTTGGATTGGGTTCATCTTCTTCTGCAGGTGTTAGAGCAAGCGTTCTCTGCGTGCTTTCCAAATCTCTGATATGACTTTCTATGCTAATTTGTTCACGTTCCAGTTTTTCTTTTTCGATCTGAAAATTTTCCTTCGTCAAGGCTATGTCATCCGGTGAGTATTCGAATAAGCCTGTCCCCGGCTGGACCTCGTCCCCTTTTTCTACAAGAAAGGACTTAAATGTGCCTGTTGTATTTTCATAGTATAAGTGCTGCTCTTCCTTTGGAGTCAATACCCCCTTTGCCGGCATAGTCTCAAGAAGATCCTGTTTTTTCACGGCCGTCCATTCATCGATATAGTAGGTTCTGCTGATCTTATCGCTTTTCCAAAAAATCAGCGCAATATTGCAAGCCAGGAACAGTGTCCCACCGATAACCAGCAATCTCACTTTCCACGTCATAGAAGATCCCTCACTTAAATTAACTTTTCCAATTGAATGGATGAGAGTAAAGCTGAGACAATCACGAAAAACAGATGCGTTCCGATCAGCATGAATATCAGGAAGCGCGGGCTTCTTTCGGAAACGGCTTTTAAGTACTTATATTGCAGGACAACTGTCCAAATTTTGAAAAGTGTAATGGCAGAAAACGTGTAGATCAACAGATCCGGAAATGAAGCTGCCTGAACAATGACGCCGAATGAAAATATGGATGATTCACTGTTTAATCCAAGAAATAAAAAGAGTGGAATGTTTATTGCCTTTTCCATTAAGAGAATCAGCATAACCATCAGCTGAATGCTGATCAATTTTTGATATTCAACGTCTACCAGTGTCCAAAATAACAGGGATGGCAGAAAAATTATCATGGCCGCATAGATGATGCTATAAACGATTTGTCCGCCGCCAAAGAACAGCTTGTACAGCTCATACTCGCTTCTGGACATATCAGTCAGACTTTTTGATGTCTGCTCACTCCCAATGCCAAAGTAAGCACTGAGTCCAAATATCAGTGCACTCAGCAGCATGACCAGCAGAATCTGCTTCCATAAACCTGATAGTCTCTCCTCTTTTCTCAGCTGATGTGAAATCATATAAGGTTCCTTTAACCCTCTAAGCAGCGGTACCCGATAGCCCATAAAGTATCCCCCAAAAAAATTATCTATTATTCTTTTATTTTAACTTAAAATCAAAATATTGGGAAATAGGTAGAATTGTGGAGAAATGGGTCCAAGTACGGCTCAAATTATAGCAAAAGACCTTCGAGAGCCCATTTTTCCTGATGGTTAGTCTTTATTTTACAAAAATAAGTGTCGGAATTTGCAAAAACTTTTGTTGTTTCAAGTGGCCAGAAAGGCGGTATAGTTAAGTAAGAATTTTACAACTATGTCCTTGTCACGAGAGAATAAAAATCGAGGAGGGCTTACTAATGAAAATAAAAGCTGGAAACTGGACAATGCTGAGTGAGCAGGAGAAATTATTTATTTTGGAAGCTGTTAGCTTTTTTCAATCTAGAACGAAGAAGAAGTTATAAGCTTTATGGGAATCTGTTATTCAGCGATCAATAGCAGTTAAAATGGCACCTTTGTATTGAATACAGAAGGTGCCTATTATTTATGATTGGGATGAATTCATTTTAAAAAAATTAGTTAAAACCTAAAATTAATCAAATTCTCCCGCTTCTCCTTAAGCCCTCTCACAGTCCCCTCATAGCTGAGCAGGTCCCCTGTGAGGGTTTCATTCCGGTGCTTGATCATTCTCGAGACCTCATCCGGATTCGGTCCTCCCTGGAGGCTGCGGATCTGCACAAAGTATTCAGGAGAAATGATTTTCCTCCACTCTTCCTCTGACAGGGAAACGGGAACATATCCCTGAATGACTTCATTTACATCCTCTACTTTCCAGTCGCACAGCTCTTTCTGATCCTTCACCGTTTGTTTTGAAATATAGCTGGCAATGGAGTGGGCTTTCCGGAATGGGATGCTGTAGTCTCTTGCCAGGGTGTCGGCTAATTCTGTGATCGTGATGCACGATTTTTTGGCCATTTCTTTCGCATGGTCTTTATTGACCTTTAATGTAGCAATTACGGCGTACATCAGCTTTAATACCCGATTCGCATTCGTAAAAGCACGATACAGATGGGGTTGCAAATCATCTTCTGTATCGACGATATCGCCGAATGGTGTGTTATGGACCATGTTCATGGCTGCATATGCCTCGCCATAGGCACTGCTGGCAATGGATCTGGAATGCTCAATGGAAACCGGGTTCCTCTTCTGCGGCATAATGCTGCTCACCTGTACGTAAGGATCTGCCACTTGGAAGGTGCCAAACTCCCTTGTTACATGCTGAAGGAAATCCTGGATCCACCGGCCGGTGTTCACCATGCAGGTCATCAGGGCGGATGAGGTCTCCAGCAGATAATCGGCTCCTGCAATCGAGTCGTACGAGTTTTCAATAATTCCTTCAAAACCCAGCAGCTCGCGCGTCCGGTCCCTGCAAATCGGGAAGCCGGTCGTTGTAAGGGCCGCTGCGCCAAGAGAGGATTTGTTTACGGTTTTATAGGCTGCCCACAGCCGGTTGATATCCCTTTGAAGGACATCATAAACAGCCAGCAGGTAATGCCCCAACGTGGTCGGCTGGGCCGGCTGTGTATGGGTATACCCGGTCATATAGGTCTCTTTATGCTCATCCGCCTGCTCAAGCAATGCCTCACTAAGCTGATAGGCACTGCCCAAAAGCTGAAGCAGGTGTTCTCTCAGGACCAGCCTGTACATAGCGATCCCCATATCATTCCGGCTCCGGGCAATATGGATTTTTCCGGCCAGTTCATCACCGATCTCTTCTCCTATTTTCGCTTCCATCATAAAGAAGAGATCTTCAAATTGTGGCTGATAGGATAATGAGCCGGTGTCTGACATTGCCACTTTATTAATACCTTCGAGCATGGTTCTTGCTTCATCTTCCGGAATGATTCCCTGTTCTGCCAGCATGATCACATGTGCCCGGTGGATATCGAACATGACATGGAACAGATAGTCACGCTGATCATTAAAAACGGGCATTAGCAGTTCTTCTGCATATGTTTTGCCTGGAAAGACATGGCCTTCATTTTTAATAAATTCTTCTATTCTGCTCATTTTTTCAACTCCGTTTTATGACAATGATTCCGACCTTATATGGAATCATTTGATTGCTATTAGTATATGCATGGACAATGAAAATGCTGATATTGCACCTATTGTAAAAGGCACTTCATCCAGCCGGAATAAATCTTTAACGGGATTGGGATCAATCCGGGTTTCCATTGAATAACTTTTGTCCCCTCGCCCCTTGGTGATAGGCACTACCCGAAATTTGTCGATTGTGAACTTTGCAAATTGAGTGGGGAAGGTTGCAAATAGATGAGTGATTTTGCAAATAGAAGGGGATTTTGCGCAAATAGAACTGGAAAATTGCAAATAGCTACCTGCTTCCTGCAAATAGAGAAACCGTGGAAGTGCCCGCGGCTAATAAAGGTGGAGAATCTGCAAATAGAGCACGAAAACTTGCAAATAGACTCCCATCTAAAAAGAGGTATATAGACATTTATATCGAAAATAACTATGTAAACACAGAAAGGAGAGCTATACTTGATTAGTAAAAGTCTGAAAGTCCCCGAAATAAACCTCCAGCTTGAAGCGTTGGTAAGAAGAATCCCCGAACAGCACCCCTCACGTGAGAAAGTGATCTCAGAATATAAAAAGAGAAGCGCGGGATTTAAGGGAGAAGAAAGATTATTTTATTACTTAAGCTTTCTGGAACCTAAAAAGTATTGGTTATTTCATGATTTGCGGTTATCAAACGGATCGCAATTTTTTCAAATCGATGCATTGCTGCTCACAGCAAATTTCGGACTCATATTGGAAGTTAAAAATTGGACAGGCACCTTGATTTTCAACCCTCATTTCCAGCAGGTCATCCGCATCCAAAACGACAAAGAAGAAGGATTTCCAGACCCCATTTCACAAGCCTGGCATCAGACGAACCAGTTTAGAAACTGGCTTGATCTTAATGGATTTCCTCGCATTCCTCTTGATTTTTTAGTTGTAATCAGCCATCCTTCCACCATAATTAAGGCAGAGACAGATCCGCTGCAAATATCTAAGAAAGTATTACACTCTCATCACCTTTTATCCAAAATGAATGGCATTGAAAATAAGTACCCTCAGGAAAAAACTGATTCTAAGGAGATTCGGAAGCTATGCCGGACTTTGTTAAAAAAACATACCCCTGTACAATCCGAGATTCTCGAGCACTTCAATGTCTCAGCTGAAGAAATTCTGACTGGTGTCAGCTGTCCTAAATGCACTTCCCTTCCGATGATATTCCATTGGGGGAAATGGCACTGCCCAATGTGTTTATTCTCCTCTTCGTCAGCACATGAAGCTGCGGTCCAAGACTACTTCCGGCTTATTAAGCCGGCAATTACCAACTCGGAATTCCGCTCATTCACACATATCCCATCCCCCTATACTGCTTCAAGAATTCTCACCAGGATGAACCTTTCTTTTAAAAGAAATAAAAGACACCGTATCCACGAAAAAACACTTGAACAGTGATACACCTCACAATTTTTTCCAATAAGTTAATTTATAATTAAGCTGAATTGAGGTGCTAATATGGAAAAGAACTGGTCTATTTCACTTGAGCATGGTAATTACACTAGTGATTTGGAGCTTCTGATCAACGATGCGATGGCGGCAGTAAGCCAGACAGCTAAAGGGTATTATGTCAATATAGTCACACCAGCTGAGTTAGGAAATCCCGATAACTACCTAACTGAAGCACTGCTCCTATACTTCGGAAATAAAGTGGACTCTCAATTTATCGACCAATGCGGATGCGGGGGGTATGTTTTGAGGGTATGGAAAAACAAGTGAGGGACCTGACCATTTTGTGTGATTATAAGAACCGGCATGTTATTTTAAATTACTATTATGAAGATGAACTTATCGATCGGGATGGGATTAGTTTTAATGAGATTTATGTTCATCACGGAACGATTTACTTTATCAAAAATAAAAAACGGATCGTAACCATCAATTCTAAGAAGTATCGTAATATATTGATAGGCGAGGACTTTCAAAATTATTATATTATGCGGAGAGATAAGAATCGGATTGATATCTATTTTCCTTAAACGGGAGCTGCGAAAGCACTGGATGCGCTTTTGCAGCTTTTTTTATTTGGGAGGAGTGATCTCTCTATTTGCAGGAAGCTTGCGTCTATTTGCAGGAATCAGCTTGCTATTTGCAATTTTCCAGTTCTATTTGTACAAGGCAGCCTGCTATTTGCAGCTTACTTCGTTCTATTTGCAGAATCCACGGTTCTATTTGCAAATCTACTATGTGTGCCGTTTCCGATCAGTATGCAGTTCTTCTTTTTGCAGAATCCAGTCTGCTATTTGCAGCTTACTTCGTTTTATTTA